>CAYFQZ010000321.1:0-1673 GCA_964345305.1 uncultured Ignavibacteria bacterium
AGGGGGGCCGTGAAGGGATGGTGCACGGCCACTTACCGCTTTTCATCCTCGTCATATTCCACGAGGGGGAACTCGGTCACCCACACGAGGTTGTACTGGTCTTGCTTGATCAACCCTAGTTTTTCAGCCAAGTGGCTTCTGAGCCGTCCCAGGGCCTCGTTCACCACCTTGGATCGGTCGGCTATGAAGAAGACAAGGTCGCCGGGCTCCATATTGAGCCTTTGGGCGAGCGATGCCTTTTGAGGGTCGGTAAAGAATTTGGCAATAGGCGATTGCCAGGCGTCTGGTCGTACTTTGATCCAGGCCAGGCCTTTGGCCTTGTATATAGCCACAAATTCTGTCAGCTCATCAATCTCCTTTCGGGAAAAATCAATGCATCCCTTTGCATTAATGGCTTTTACGAGGCCGCCGGATTTCACCACTTCGGCAAAGGCCTTAAATTCACAGGTCCCAACAATGTCAGATACATCTTTTAACTCCAGACCGAATCGAAGGTCAGGCGTATCCAGACCGAATCGGCTGGTTGCCTCCTCATAGGTCAGGCGTTTGAATGGACGCTCAATCTCTGCCCCGAGGACCTCTTTAAGAAGCGCGGCCATCATCCCTTCGGTGACAGCCATCACATCATCTTCTGTCACAAAGGACATCTCCAGATCAATCTGGGTAAATTCCGGTTGTCGATCTGCGCGTAGGTCTTCGTCCCGAAAGCACCGAACAATCTGGTAGTACCTGTCAAAGCCTGCCAGCATTAGAAGTTGCTTAAACATCTGAGGAGACTGGGGCAGCGCATAGAATTGGCCTGGATTGACCCGGCTTGGCACCAGGTAATCCCGGGCGCCCTCTGGCGTACTCTTGGTCAAGAACGGCGTTTCGATGTCAAGAAATCCCAGGTTGTTTAGATAAGAACGAATGGTGGCGGCTGCCCTGTGCCTGAGTATAAGATTTTTCTGGAGTATTGGGCGGCGCATATCAAGGTAACGGTACTGCAGACAGATGCTTTCGGATACCTGCGAGTTATCTTCTAGGACAAACGGGGGTGTCCGGGACATATTCAGGATCCTCAGTTCCGAGGTCATCACGTCAACCTCCCCGGTCTTCAACGTGGGGTTGGTCATCCCCTCGGGCCTGTGCACCACGGTCCCCCGAACTGCCAGCACAAACTCGTTTCGAATGGCATGGGCCTTTCGATGGACCTCTTTGTTGAACTCTGGGTTAAAGACCACTTGGGTAATCCCCTCGCGGTCACGAAGGTCTACAAATATCACACCACCATGGTCCCGCCTGCGCTGGACCCACCCCATTAGTACCACCTGTTTACCTACGTCTTTGGCTGTCAACTCCGAACAGTTGTGGGTTCGTTTCATTTCCCCAAGGGAATCAAACAAGATCTTTTCTTCTCCGATCTTCATCATCCGCTACCAGTTGTTGAAGTCTTTAGCCTGTTAACAATAAGTCGTGCAAGGTCCTGGATAGGAACATTTTCCTGCCTCTTGGTCACCATATTTCTGAGCACCACGGTCCCGCCATCCAATTCACGGTCGCCCACGATAACTACATATGACGCTCCGAGTTTATCTGCCCGCCGCATCTGGCTCTTAAGACTCCGATTTTCAAAATCGGTCTCAGACCGAACCCTTTGGCGTCGAAAATCCTGCAGCCACTGAAAGGCTATA
>CAYFQZ010000322.1:0-3394 GCA_964345305.1 uncultured Ignavibacteria bacterium
TTGAGCGCAAAGCTGCCGGTGTGGCGGTGCCGTTTCACACGGGAAATGGATCTGTTCGATTCGCAAAGCACGTCAAACTCTCAGGCACCCGGACCTGAGAGGCTGACATAACGTGTAGATCTCGGTGGTCGCCGTATCATTAAAAACCCCGGTCTCTTTAGACCCAGAAGGCTGCGTTGAGTTCGCCTGGAGCTACACGGCCTTTAAAGGCGGAGGTTCCGCGTCGGATAGGATTCACCATCGACAATGTCTGAACCGAAGCGAATCCTGATTATCGCAGGCGAGGCATCCGGCGATCTGCACGGGTCCAGCCTGGTGAGGGAGCTTAGAAGCATCCGGCCCAGCCTGGAGATCTTTGGCATCGGCGGAAACAGGATGCAGAAGGAAGGAGTGGAGCTCATCTTTCATGTGGACAGGCTCGCCATCATGGGTTTCTTCGAGGTTCTCAAGAATCTGGCCTTCGTCAGGCAGGTCATGAGGAGGGTGACATCCGCGGTCAACCATAGAAGGCCGGACCTGGCTATTCTGATAGACTATCCCGGGTTCAACCTGCGGCTGGCCAGAAGGCTCAAAGATTTGGGCGTGCCGGTGCTTTACTACATCAGCCCTCAGGTGTGGGCCTGGGGCGGCAATAGGATGAAAAAGATGCCCCGCCTGGTTGACAAGATGGTGGTGATACTTCCCTTCGAGAAAGCCATCTACGACAAGTTCGGCATCGACTGCGAGTTCGTCGGTCATCCCTTTCTGGATGTGACCAGGCCGGTGCTCTCGGAGGACGATTTTCAAAGGAAGTTTGACATAAGAAGAAACGACGTGACGGTGGGACTGCTTCCCGGTTCCAGATGGCAGGAGGTGGAGAAGATTCTGCCCATCATGCTCGAATCCTCCCGACTGCTGGGCGCAAGAATCAAAAACCTGAAACTGCTTCTGGGATTGGCGCCCACCATAGAAAAGCGAAAAACGGAGGATATGCTTGAAGCGGCCGGTTTAGGGGTCAGAATCGTGGAGAATCTGACCTACGATCTGATGAAGCACGCGGATCTTCTTCTGATCACTTCCGGTTCGGCCACGCTGGAGTGCGCCATCCTGGGGACCCCTTTTGTGGTAATCTACAAGACCAGCTTGTGGACCTATCTTCTGGCAAAGAGCTTGATCACCATACCCAACATTGCCCTGGCCAACGTGGTGGCGGGAAAGAGCATCGTTCCGGAGTTCATCCAGAACAGAGCCGTCCCTTCCCGGATAGCCGAAGAGACTTATGAGATCCTCACTGACAGAGAAAGATACAAAAGTATGCGGAGCGAGCTTGATAGGGTCCGGGCCAGATTGGGTGAGAAGGGGGCATCGAAGAGAGCAGCTCAAGTAGCAGCCCACATGCTCTCAATCGACGACTCATCAAGAGAGACGGGCTAAATGGGCAGTCGGTTCAAACAGGCACGGGATAGGCTGGCTCTGTTTCTGGCATCGTGGATAGGTCCCCTGTTGATCTATCTTCTGGGAAGGACATTGAGAATCGACTGGGTGGGACATAGTAATCTGCACTCCGCCAGGATAAAGAAGAAATCGGTGATCTACGCCTTCTGGCACGGGAGAATGCTTATTCTGGCATATTCTCATCGCTGGAAAAAGATACACGTTCTGATCAGCCAGCATCGCGACGGAGAGTTCATCGCCCGGATAATTCACAGACTCGGATTCGTCTCGGTGAGAGGATCCACAAGCCGCGGCGGACCCAGGGCCATCTTCGAGATGTGCGAAAAGGCTGCGGGCGGATTCGACGTGGCCGTTACACCGGACGGACCCAGGGGTCCCGGGTTCCAGGTCCAGCCGGGCACCATATACATGGCTCAGAGGAGCGGAATGCCCATCATCCCCATAACCAACTCGGCCAGGAAGCGGTGGATTCTCTCCTCCTGGGATCGCTTCATAATTCCCAAACCATTTTCCAGGGCAGTCATCATGCTGGGACAACCCGTTTATGTGCCAGCTAACTGCTCCGCCGAAGGACTGGAGGAAATCAGAATCCGCCTGGAAAGACAAATGAGGGAACTGACCTCGAAGGCGGACAACTACTACCAAAACGTCAGTACCGCGGAGATTAGAGTCTGACTTAAGCCGCGTACAGGTCTTTTTGCGGAGCAGCGAATCCCAAAATGTACACTCTTTACAATCTTCTTTTGAATGCGGCGTTCATAATTGCCTTTCCATATCTTCTGATTCGGGCAGCCCTGGGAGGGCACGGGATTGCAGAAAGAATGGGAAGGGTGGCCAGGGAGAAAAGCAGGAAACTCGAGGGCACTGAGGTCATCTGGTTTCACGCAGCCTCCATGGGCGAGGTGAAAGCCCTGTCCACCATCATACCCGAATTTCAGAAAAGCCACCCGGAATATTCTCTGGTAGCGTCCACCCTGACCAAAACCGGAAAAAGGGAAGCGGAGAGGATTCTGCACGGCCTGAAGCTGGTTTTCTATCTCCCGGTTGATTTGAGAAGATTCGTGAGACGAACCTTAAGACGGATAAGACCGGTAGCTTTGATCCTGGTGGAGACCGAGTTGTGGCCCAATCTTATCAGGGAGGCCAAAAGAAGCGGATCTGTGGTGGCTTCGATTAACGGGCGCATCTCTGAACGCTCCCTCGGCCGATATCGGGTGGTGAAGAGCTTGTTCGCGCAAGCAGTCTCCTACATGGATTTGTTTTGTGTGCAGTCAGAGGAGTATAAGGAGAGAATGATATCACTGGGAGCCGCTCCCCACAAGATCGAGATCACCGGAAATCTCAAGTTTGATCGCCTTCTCCTTTCCACCCAGGCCGAGGATGCCGCCGGGCTCAAACAGAGACTGCATATCTCACACCGCTCCAAAGTGATCGTGGCCGGAAGCATAAGAGAAGGAGAGGAGAAGATTCTACTCGGCGTATACCGGAAGCTGAGGCAAGCGCACCCGGACCTGGTTTTCGTCCTTGCGCCCAGACACCTTGACCGACTGAATCATCTGGAGAGGATTCTGTCCGACATGCAGTTCAGCTTCGTCAGGAGAAGCCAACTGGATAAGCCCTCACCAGAGCGGGCGCGGGAGGGGCAGAATTTCGCGCCCCGGGGGGGCCTTATCCTGCTGGACACAATGGGAGAGTTGTCCAGAATCTACTCCCTGGCCCACGCGGCCTTTGTGGGAGGGAGCCTGGTGCCCATCGGCGGACATAACCTCCTGGAACCGGCGATCTATGGCGTGCCGGTTCTGTTCGGACCGCACGTGGACAACTTCAAGGAGGAAGCTCAAATCCTGGTTCAGTCCGGGGGAGGAATCAAGGTCACGAACGAAGAAGAACTTTACCTTAGTCTCTCCGAGCTGCTTGCCAACGACGAGCAGAGAAAAATGCTGGGAGAGAAAGCCAGACA
>CAYFQZ010000323.1:0-2611 GCA_964345305.1 uncultured Ignavibacteria bacterium
CGTCAATGATGACAAGCGCGTTGAAGGCGTCCTTCTTATAAATCATCTCCTCCAATAAATAGTCCACATTCTCAAACTTGTTTTGTATTGCATAGGCTTGACATTGTTTCCATGCCGCCTGATCTTTCCCTAACGCTTCTTTGACTATTGATTTGACTTTATGGGCCGATGTTTCAAACGAGAGTGAAAATTCTAGAATCTGAGCAGCAATATGTTTGAGTGGATGATGTTTTGCCAGTTCATTTTCGACAACGTACAATCTTGGTTCTTTTTTACTACTGAGGTCGAGTAAGTACCCATCAGGAATATTCTTAATCTTTTTTGCACCTATCTTTTTCTTTATATCGAGGTAGATTCTATCATTACCGAATAGGATATCACTGACTTCCACTATTGCCTGTTCCAAATCAGGCTCTGATTCGAATGAGTCATCTTGATACACTTTGTTAGGATTCCAAAGCATAGTTGCATCCTCCTATCGGAAGGCAGAGGTTAGGCCTCAACTTTCAACAAAACTTGTTCTAAAACAATCCCTGCTACATCCTGTCTCAAGTGTTGAGATCTCTGCTCCACGCTTGGCATCTCCATATTCTTAAAATCTACCGCCTTCGATGTCTCCTGCCTTCCAGCTATCAGCTATGAGCTATGACCTATCAGCTAATCTAGTCATTCAACATAGTCAAACACCTCTCGGCCTTACTCAAATACTTAGTATCTAAGATGTGACCCTCTTCTCTTTACTGTTCACCGAGTGCTATGCCAGGTTATTTACGTTCTTACCAGCGTCTCGTTCGTCCCGATGCGCTCACTTTCAACCTGTCACCAGCGTCCCCTGGTTGCCTGGTTGCCCCCTATTCTGTTTTCCGAACACGGTCTTTGAGCTTTCTGACGGGTCTTCTAAAGATCTCCTGGATTTCTTCGATCCTCATCATCCTTCCTGTTAGGTTCAGGAGGACCAAGAACAAGATGCCCGAAACAATGCTCGTGAAAACGGCCCCTGACAAAGTCCACTGATTTATGTGGGAAAGGGCCATTCTCCTGAAACCTTCCAGGGCAATCCCAAGGATAACACTTAATAGCGTAATCCTGCCCACAAAGCCGCACACGTTCCAACCCTCCCGGCTTCCACTGCGTCTGTTCCAGAGGGCGTAAAGTACGGTAACCTGTAAAACGGCAGAAAGGGAAACACCAAGGGCCACTCCGGCTGGCCCCAGCCAATCCATGCTTAGCAAATACAAAGGTATGCTCAGAAGCACTGCCGCCGTTCCGAAAAGGGCGGGAAACAGGGTGTCTTGCGTGGCGTAATACGCTCTGACCACGACCGTCTGAGCCGAGAAAGCAAAGGCGCCCAGCAACAGGAAGGGCAGAAGTTGGGATGTCAGCTCCGTCGCAACCGCATCGAACCGGCCCCTCTGAAACAGAATGAGGACCACTTCGTGACGGAGTACCATGAGCAGGACGGAGAATGGGATCACGAGCGAGAGATACCGCAGGGTGCGGTTCAGAAGGCTGTTCATTTCTATTATTCGGTTCTCCGCAACCAGCCGGGACATGAAGGGGAAGGAGGCTGTTCCCACGGCTTGACCAAAGCGACCGACCAGGATTAGCATCAGCCTCAATCCATAGTTCAGAGCAGCGATCGTGCCTTTAGGCATGTAGGAACCAAAGGACCTGAAGAGGAATTCCGTTGAGAAGTTCATCGTGAGCCCCACAATCAGGGGCAGTGTCAAGAAGAAATACCGTCTTAGATCTGGGTGGAAGATGTCAATGCGATGGGTGAACTTCATGCCTATGCGCCGAGCCCCGATCCACTGTACGGCGAAATTTCCCGCAAAAGCACCAGCGAGCACACCCCAGGAAAAACCTTCAATTCCCACCCAGGGTCCCAGCAAAAGGCCGCCCAGGATGATTCCAAGATTATAAAGTAGAGGTGCCAGGGCTGGGAACAGGAAATGTTCCTTTGAGAACTGGACGGCCATAAAAAGACCCCCCGCAAAGAAGAAGAACTGGGCGGGCAGGACAATGCGGGTCATTCTCACGGCCAGAGCCTTGACTGCCGGATCACGAGCGCCAGGTGCAACCAGGCTGACCAGGATATCGGCGTAAAACCAAGCAATGAAAATCAGCACGAGCAGGAGGGCCCCGAAACAAGTCAGAATGAGGGAGAAAACCTTCCACCCTTCATCTTCCATGTCTTTGACAAGATACTGGTTGAAGATGGGAATGAACGTGACCGACAGGAACCCGGTGGCGACAACGTGATTCAGGATTTCCGGAAGCACGAAGGCCATCTGATAGGCGTCTACCTCACCTGTCGCCCCGCCAGCGTAGGCGATGAAGACTTCTCGCAGCAATCCAATTACGCGGCTAAGAAGGACAGAGGACATCATGATAAGAGAGGCGATGCCGACCTTCTTGTAAATGGATTCCGTCATGGATATCACGAAAGAGCAATGGGAAAGGGCAAGGGTTCAGGGCTTAACCATTTGCTGAAGGGCAGAGGGTCAGGTCTCAACTCTCAACATAAATGTCGAATGTTGAGACCTGATCCTTCCGTTTCTTACTTATTTATATTTTTGTGGACGCCCCTACGTTTCACAAATACAGCTTG
>CAYFQZ010000324.1:0-1829 GCA_964345305.1 uncultured Ignavibacteria bacterium
TCAGCCCTTTGCCTCGCCTCGCAGCCTGGCAAACGGTATCCGAGGAATTGCAGTGACTCCGCGGTCGAATGCTTCCGGTCTATCCGTGGCGAATGTTCAGAATGTCACTCATGCATCGGGGCAGAGCGATGGTTCCGTCACGGCCGAGGTGGTTGACCCCTTGTCGGTCACCGGCCATGATTATAGGGTGGTCTTCGATGACAGCGATCCCAGTAATATCGTCTGGCATCTGATTGATGGCACCGTAGGAGATACGTTGCTGAAAGATCAAACCAACCAAGCAGGAGACGACGACTATCTGGTGGTAGACGGCATTTTGGTCAGGGTCTCCGGACCGGATTTCAACATCAAATCCATCGTTGAAATTCAAAACGCCGCTGGGCCTGTGGATCCGCCGGATAATGTCGGCTGGTCGTGGAATTCCACTGAGGAGTTTTACGTCTCCACCGACGTATCGGGATCCGATTTCAGCCGAATGAATTGGCGCGGTCGCATAGGGATAGATGACTGGGAATTCCGGTTTACGGAAGCCGGAAGCGAGTATTACGACTGGATCAGTGAGGCAAAGTACCTTGAAAAAGCTCCTTTCGAAGTATGGAACATCGGTCCTGGAACCCCAAATGATCCCGCTGATGACAAAAGAATTCAATTTGCAATAATAGACGACGATGAATCAGGAGGCTTCAGCGCCGGAGACAGAGTGTATCCTTCTGAGAGGGAGTATTTCGATGGGCTACCAGATTTTATGGCCTACACCTGGGATGATGATTTTCACATAGGTCGGATATTATTCAACGCCGCCGTCCCGGCCACCGGAACCATCGTCAGGTTCATCACCAACAAACCCAACAGCTCGGAGGACGTCTTCACCTTCAAGACCTCTGCGGCAATGATTTCGAGCGATCTGGTCGATCTGGATGATATCAAGGTAGTTCCCAATCCTTACATTGTGCGGAACATCTGGGAGCCTAGCCGCGACTATTCCCGCCTCGCCTTCACGCATCTTCCTGACAAGTGCACTATCAGGATATATACTCTTTCCGGCGATCTCCTCCAGACTCTGGAGCATGAGAGCGCGACATTCGATGGGAACGAGAATTGGGATCTTCTGACCACCAATAACCAGAAGATCGCCGCCGGCATCTACATCTACCATGTGGACTCTGAGTACGGGGAGAAGATCGGGAAGTTTGCGGTGGTGCGATAATCGATGAAAAAGTAGAGGAGGTAAATTACCATGAGAAGATTCCTTGTACTTTCGGTGATGATGGCGATCCTGAGTTTTGCGGGCTTGGTCTGGGCTTCGGAATTCGACAATCTGGGAACTTCTGGCGCACAGTTTCTCAAGCTGGACGTGGACGCCCGGGTGGTGGGTTTAGGTGGGGCCAATGCCGCCGTTACCCGGGGAGCTATGGCGCTTTATTACAATCCTGCGGGCATAGCCGATCTGGGTGACAACAGCGTCGCTTTCAGCTACACCGACTGGGTCGCGGACATCAAATACAACTACTTCGCGTACGCCAGACCTCTGCCCGGTTTTGGAATTGCCGGAGTTCACGTGGCCGTCCTGACCATGGATGACATGGAAATAACAACTACGGACGAGCCGGATGGGACGGGAGACATGTTCGGCGCCAATAGCTGGGTGGCGGGAGTAAGCAACGCCCATCAGTTGACCAACCGGTTCTCATTCGGAGTGACTGCCAAATACATAAGAGAGAAAATCTCCGAGCTCTCCTCGGGATCCGTGGCTTTCGACTTCGGTACCCTGTACTACACGGGTTTCAGAACATTAAGAATAGCCATGTCCACCCGCCATTTTGGCACGG
>CAYFQZ010000325.1:0-2034 GCA_964345305.1 uncultured Ignavibacteria bacterium
GATGCAGTTGCCGATAACTAAAATTGAGGGACGTCTGGTCAATTAAGGAGCAGCGGCTAATGAAAAGACCGGTATGCGTGTTCGCTTGCATTTTGCTGGTGTTCGTGGTTTTCTTCATCGAACGGGGTAACTGGTCCCGGAATATGGATCAGACGTCAAATGCACACTTAACCTCACCGGGATGGATTCCTCTTGCGACCATCCGCATGAGTAGAAAGGCTCTGGACAGCTACAAGCTGCCCTTGAAGTCGGAAGCAGCAGTGGTCTTGGACGTAAAAAAAGGCGAGGTGCTGTTTGAGAAGAACATGGAAGAGAGACTGCCGGTGGCCAGTTTGACCAAGCTGATGAGTGCGCTTGTGTTTCTTCAGACCGACCCCGACCTGGACGACACCGTGACCATCACCAGATCAGACGTCAACTGTGTGGGAACATGTCAGATAGAGATGGATGAGACCCTCACCCTGCGCGACCTTCTGCACACCAGCCTGATGAGCTCAAGCAACCGGGCCACAAAAGCCCTGGTCCGTTCGTCCGGTCTTCCGCCTTCGCTGTTCGTGGCGCGCATGAACCGAAGGGCCAGGGAGATCGGGCTTGAAAACACATTTTTCTGTGAGCCCACCGGCTTAGACGACGAGAACAGATCGACCGCCTTAGATTGCGCCAGACTTCTGTACTTCTCTCTGCGGGACAGCGTCATTGCCTCGGTCTTGGGCCGAAGCACTTATGAATTCGTCTCGCTGGATCGAGGGGAAAGAAAGCATCAAATCCGGAGTACAAACGGGCTGCTCTTTCCCTCCTTCGAGGTGAAGGGGGGAAAGACCGGCTATATCCGCGCCTCGGGATGGTGTCTGGGGACGCTGCTGGAGAACGATGAGGGCACCCAGATAGCCGCCGTGATACTGGGGGCGCCCTCGAAGCATGCCAGGTTCGAAGAGATGATATCCATAGTGGAATGGAGCGTGGATAAGAATAAAACCGGGAGTTGACAGAGGCTGTTTGTTAGAGGTGAGCAGGGTGGCTCTGGAAAGAAGGTACATCGAAGAGGTGGGCGAGGCGGTGGAAGCCCTGGGGATAATGCTGGAGAGAGAATTGGGGCGGATCGCCCAGGGTCTGGCAGAACTCTACCGGATGGTTACCATCACGCAAGATCAGGGAAAAACGATCAGCGAGAAGATGGATCATCTCAAGGATAATATGCTCAGGACTCAAAAGCACCTGGGGGAGTTCGAGACCATGATCGCCAGGGTGGAATCGAGATTGTTGGATCTGCAAAAAGACCTGTCGGACGAGGAAGATGATGCCGGAGACATCAAAAACGATCTTCTGATGATCAAGAAAGATCTGCAGTTTGCCAGAAGCGATATGAAGGAGCTTTTGAAACGACAGCTTGATCTGGAGAAAGGATCAATGTATCGGCAGGAGAGAAACGAGGGAGCTTAAGGGCAGAGAAGCCGCGACGGCGATTCAAATCAACTTTCCCGTACCGTAAGAAGAACTTCTCAGGTTCTTATCAGTTCGAACCGAATTCCAAGGCACAATTTTGTCGCAGGCGGTGGGGGCTATCCGGTTGGCCACCTGGCTGCTGGCAGCCAGCTTCCGGCTCCATCAGAGTCCGCGAGGTAATCCCGGAATCCAGCCCGGGTTTCGCTCTCCAGGGTACGAGAGCAGCATGGAGAGGAACGGGGCAAATCTCCCCAGTTACGAGGTTTGTGCGCCAACAAAGCGGGGTGATTTTGTCCGTTTTTCCTTGACAAGGAACAAAAAGAAAGTATAATGAAAAGACGGTTGGCTCCCTGCTGCTTTGCACAGACTCAGAATACAATCAGGATGGAGGAGAGTGATGCAGGCGGATTCCGATGTGATCGATTCCAAAATCAAAGAACACGGAGCGAAGAAGGAGGCTTTGATACCTATTCTCCAGGATATCCAGTCCGATCTGAACTGGCTTCCCGAAGAAGTGCTCCGAGCCGTTGCCGAAAAGCTGCAGATTCCTCTGATTGACGTTTACGGCGTTGCCAGCTTCTATCGAACCTT
>CAYFQZ010000326.1:0-2176 GCA_964345305.1 uncultured Ignavibacteria bacterium
TTCAATGGTTATATTGGTTAAATGGACGTGAGTCAAAGAAGACGGCTGAAGTGGATTCGGCTGTATGAGGAATTTGGGAACGCTGGAATTGTCTGTTTGAAATGCGGTGTATAATGCGGTGTATCCAGGCCGACTCTAAGAAAATGGCTACGACGCTATGAGCGAGACGGTCTTGACGGACTAAAGGATGAGAGCCGGCGCCCGCACTCTTTTCCAACCCTGAAGCTAACGTCGAGACTTGAGGCTTTAATTCTTAGCATCAGGCGCAAGCGAAAATGTGGCGTGAAGATGATCCGAAGTGAGCTCCTTCGCCTTCACAGCGTGTCACTGTCGCTAGCCACGATCCACAAGGTTTTGAAGCGGAACAGGGTTGAGCCTCTTCCCAAGTATCGCCGGAGACGCCGCCAAGTGAAGCGCTACAACCGGGCAGTGCCGGGCGACCGGGTCCAGATGGATGTTTGCAAGGTCGCTCCTGGTCTGTATCAGTATACCGCCATAGACGACTGTACTCGCTACAGGGTTCTTGCTCTATACTCTAGGAGGACGGCTGCCAACTCGATCAGCTTCCTTGAGAAGGCGATCGATGAAATGCCTTTCCCAATTCAGCGAATCCAGACGGATCGTGGGCGCGAATTTTTTGCCTACCGATTCCAGGAGCATCTGCTGAACTGGGGCATCAAGTTCCGCCCCATAAAGCCCCGTTCTCCATATCTCAACGGGAAGGTGGAGCGGTCCCAACGAACTGACCTTCAGGAGTTCTACGCTACGGTTGACCTTCAGGGTGAGGACTTGGCAGAACAGCTCCAGGAGTGGCAGCATTACTACAACTGGGAGCGGCCTCACAGTTCTCTCGGAGGGAAAACTCCCATTGATAAGTGGTCGGAATGTGTAAAGAAAATCCCGCTTACTGAGGAGGTCTGTGCGACATTTGACTCCTCTAAAGAACGCATCCGAGAGCAGAACTACAGATACGATCTGAGACTCAGAGAATTGAAACGATCTGTGTGAACCCTACAGATTAATTTAATAAAAATCCTCTCATCCAAAACGGACCACGATTCGGGTGGTAGTACATTGTGACCCCACCCAGTTTAACCAACATATTCTAGATGGCTATTCCTTTTTGAGTTCTTCCATTAGCTCGGCAGCCGCCTCAAACTCCGAATTCAACTCCAATGCCTTTTGGCAGTACTGTATGGCCAGTTCTATGTTGCCCCGTTCTTTGTGGGCGGTTGCCAGCAGATAGTTGGCAAGCCAATTGTATCGACCATCCGGATACTGCTCCAGACTGGCCTCAAGAAAAGGCATGGCTGACTCGGTCTTCTGGCTGTTGGTCAGGCGGTACCCGATAATAGCCAGGCTTATGTCATCGAAGGCATATTCGTCCGGGTGATCCCGCTTCAACTCCTCGTACTTCGCCAGAGCGGCCTCAGGACCGCCGTCCTTATACGCGTAGTAAAGTGGCTCATAGACCGTTTGCTTTGGTTCCTCCTTTTCCTCTATACCGCGAACCAGATATTTGATCCAATCGTCAACACTGACATAGCTTCCGGCGTAAGATTCCCACTGGGCAAGCACTTTCTCTTCCTGGAGAGTGGCCAAATCCTTGCCATCAGCCAGACCCTGTCGAACTGTCTCGGTGGTCTGGACCAGCATGTCGTGATAAGTATGAAGATCATGCCAGGTGCCAATATCATTATGCCCGGAGACAATAGTCACGTCGTCTGGAAGCAACTCGATCGCCTTGGCCACCAGTTCCGCGAACTTGAGGACATGGCCGTCGCTATCCACCGAGGGGAAGTTGAACCCGTTCACGAGCGAACTCAAGTGAACAACCTTATTCTTGGTGAAATGGACAATTATCTCGTTGTCGTCATGGCTACCGACCATCGCGATGACTCTGATCTTCTCGTCGTTGAAATAAAGGGTCAGCGAATCAGATAGAGTTATATCCGGATAGGTCGCATCCGGATACTCCTTAAAGATGTAGCTTCCACTTCTCAGTTTGGCAGGAAAGACCTCGTGTGCGATAACCACCGGGGAGTCACCGAAAATGGCATTGCCCCCGATGTGTTCTACGTGGCGATGGGTGTTGATAATATACTTGGGGATGCCTTTGCCGAAGGCGTCCACAACTTTCTTCAATTCTTCAGCTTCATCTTCAGTCTGCGTATCC
>CAYFQZ010000327.1:0-1880 GCA_964345305.1 uncultured Ignavibacteria bacterium
AGGTGGCAAAACTTCACAGCCGCCGCGGGGGCACTAATGCAGGGTGGTTCGCGATTCCCAGAGAGGTTTTTTGTTTCGTGGACTTCCTGGGGTCGATCGCTTACAACAATATTCGGCAAAGAAGAGAACACGGTGCCAGCACAAGAAAAGCCGTGCGTTTCGTGAAAGAGTTTTTCCCGGTACCTTACCGCCGTTACGCGAACCTGCTAATCGCTATTTGGCGGCACGGAACCGTCCATCACTTCACGCCCTTCGTCTACTACGCGACGGAAAACAACAAGAAGGTGGTTCTGGAATGGTCCTCTAACAGAAGCGATGCGCAACACAATCGTGAGGTCAACATGAGAACCTCCCGAAAAGAAGGGTCTGATGACGTGATATGCTTGTCGATTAACACCTGCCAACTGGCTGACGACCTGCTAACCGCCTTGGATAAGTTTGTTGAAAAGATGGAGAAGAACCATTCTTTTAAGAACGGCTGCTTAAGGCGGTTGAGACGGTCTCTGGAGAAGCGGAATTGTATGAGCCTAGAGAAAGCTAGTAGGGTGCACAGGAACGAAATCCGAAAGCAAATACTCTTGGCAAGAGATTCCGCAGAGGGGACAATGGGAACCAATGGTCAGGTACGGTGGAACCACAAGTAGCTGGTAGATCGGGAGCCCCGTGCTCCTGACACTATTCATTTTTGATGTCTGACAATATGATGAACAGAGAAGATCGCTCTCAGCTTTTTGACGACTGGGCCGCGCACTACGACCAGTCGGTAAAATCAACCGAGGGGTTCCCATTCAGTGGGTATGAGGACGTCTTGAATGAGATCATCAGACGTGCTGCCGCCCGGTCTCACATGCTAGTGGTTGATCTGGGCACCGGTACAGGTAACCTGGCGACGCGCTTTGCTGCGCTTGGTTGTTCCATCTGGGGAACATCCTTTTCATCCGAAATGTTAGCAAAAGCACGAGTGAAGTTACCCGGGGCCAGATTAGTGCAGGCCGATTTGCTCGGCGACTGGCCGGCTGAACTCAACCAGCGTTTTGACCGAGTTGTATCCGCTTATGTCTTCCATGAATTTGAGCTTTTGGCAAAGATTAATTTGCTTGAGCGCTTAGCTCGGAAACATCTCGCTTCTGCTGGACGCATTGTTATTGGTGACATAGCGTTTCCGACAGTGCGAGTAAGAGAAGAGGCTCATAGGCACTGGGCAAATCTGTGGGACGAAGGTGAACATTACTGGGCTGCAGACGAAGCGATGGCAGCCTGTGAAAGCGCGGGGCTTCATTCACAATACTCCCAAATCTCTAGTTGCGGCGGGGTTTTTGTAATCGAGCATGGTCGATCAGACGAAAGCAGTGGGTCATGAGCCCCGCACTCCCGGCACTATTCCATGAAGAACCTGAGAACATACGGAAACGCGCCGTTTAACGTCGCCGTCATTCACGGGGGTCCAGGTGCGCCTGGAGAGATGGCTCCGGTGGCCGGTGAGCTCGCATCCGGCCGGGGCGTTTTGGAACCTCTTCAAACTGCAAAATCAGTGCAGGGGCAGGTCGAAGAGCTAAGGGCCGTTCTGGAAAAGAACGCAGACGTGCCCTTTACCTTAATTGGCTTCTCCTGGGGAGCCTGGCTCAGCTTCATGTTTGCGGCCAATTATCCCGCGTTTGCGAAAAAACTAATACTCATCGGAAGCGGCCCATTTGAGGAAAAATATGCTGCAAGAATTCAAGAGACCAGGTTGAAACGTCTCAGTGAGCGGGAGAGAACCGAAGTCGAATCTCTTCTTGTGATTATGGACAATCCTGACGCCGAGGGCAAAAAGGTTGCCTTTGCCCGGTTCGGAGAATTATTCTCAAAAGCCGATGCCTATGATCCAATACTTCAAGAAT
>CAYFQZ010000328.1:0-2325 GCA_964345305.1 uncultured Ignavibacteria bacterium
ATCAATAGATGCAGTTACGCCCTTGTCGGAGAGTTCCCAGAATATCCGAGGCAGTGCTACGGAGGCAGTCAAATAGGCGTCATCGGGCGGAACAACCGTTTTTGTGATTTTGGATGGGACCTCCACTGCGCGCACCGGCCTTGTATCCAACTGGATGGTTTCCTCAGTCATCCATGTAGGGGCGGATCGCAACCACTCATCGCTGTACTGGAGCACCTCGATTGCCCTGATCCCCCATTCCGACGTGGGCCGCGATCCGAAATTGAAACGAAGCGCCTGAATCTTACCGGTTGGAATTTCATTAATGGAGAATTTGAACCAGCGCGTCTGCCGCTTCCCAAAAGGAGGGGCAACCATTTGCGCCGACGGAACAGCGTTAAATGTAAATTTGTTGTTTGAATACAACAGGCTTATCCTGCTATCCGGAGGGGGTATGAACTCAATCTTTATCGCCTGAATCGGCAGATTATCTTCCGGAAGATCGAATCCAAGGCCGGCGTCCCACTTGACATTCTGGAAATAAAGTGTCCCTTTCTCCTTTCTGAAACCTCGAACGTTGTCCTGGACGGTAAAGAAATCCTCTGCGTGATGTTCCGCATCAAAGAGCACCCTTGCGATGCGGTACTGTTTTCGAGGATGGGGTTTGTCTTTTTCCTCTATCGGGTCAAAGAGCCGCTGAACGTCATCCACCGTCTCTTGCGGCCCCTGACCGCATCCGGAATATACAATGATTAACGCAACAAAAAGATATGGACTGAGAAACTTCTTTGCACTTGACCAGGACATTTTACCTCTTCTGACCAGAAAGTTGGAATCCTGTCTAGATCCTACAGGCGGGAAGATTACCATCGGTTAGCAGAGCAGGCAACCCGACTCTTCATGTCACTACAGACCTCTCATGAGAAGTCATCTAGTGCTGACAGGACCACCTCTGCTGATTTTTTCCAAGAGAAGGTCTTCGCCCGCTCAGGACCTTTCTCCCGGAGAGATCTTGCCATGTCATCATCTGTCAACACACGCTTTAGGCCGTCGGCTATCGCCTCCACATCGCATGGGTCCACCAGCAAAGCAGCATCCCCTACTACTTCCGGCAGCGACGTGGTGTTGGAGACAACCACCGGAACACCACTGGCGAGCGCCTCCAGAGGCGGTATGCCGAAACCCTCACCCACTGGGACGTACACGAACGCATCGGCATGCGAGTAAAGGACCGGGAGAAGCTCATCAGGGACGAAGCCCGGGAGGAGCACTCTATCAACCAGGTCAGATTCAGTAATCAACTTCTGAATATCGGACATCTTCCAGTCGCGCTTTCCCGCAAGAACCAGCTTCCCACCGTAGTCCGGTGCAATTATGCTAAACGCTTTCACAAGGCGCGCGAGGTTCTTACGCTCGTTCAAACGACCCAGGTAGAGGACATACCGATCCCTCAGTGACAGCCTTTCTTCCAACTCCAAGCGTGATTTTTCATTCTTCTCAGGGCGAAAAGTCTCGTGGTCTACGGCGCACGGCGTAACCAGAACCCTTTCCGCAGGAGCTAGCCGCAGGGCAGCTATCCGGTTCCTCTGAAACTCCGAAAGGGTGAATATGATGTCGGCCCTTCGGCAGCCGGCGACAGTGAACTTGAAATAAAGCCGCTCCGGCAAGCTGAAGTATTCGGGGTGAATCAAGAAAAGAACATCGAGAACAGAAAAGAACAGTGAAGTTCTATCAAAGAGAGCTGGAAACATGTGAAGGTAGAACAGGTCCAGATTGAGCCGTCTACGCCACTTGGGTAATACGAATGTGTTGGAAAGAAAGGAGTTCCGATAGGGAATATATATTGGCTCCACTGTTGCTGCGAAGCCGAGCTCTTCCTGCCGGTGCGCTTCTGGAAGAAAGAGGAAATACTGGTGTTTCGAAGGGAGGTTCAAAAGAGCATTGGGGAGGTTGCGCAGGTAAACATGATTTCCCGGCGGACCAGAGTAGTACCAGCGACCGTCAATACCGATCCTCATTTCTAGCTGTACACCTCACGACCCAATAGCAGGGAGTGATAATCTGATGACCTTTTCATTCCGCCCCTTCCAGAACAGTTCGATAAATTTCCAGTGTCCGGGTCGCAACGACCGCAGGTCCGTGCCGCTCTTCTATCGTACGCAGGGCATTCTCTCGTAGCCGACCATATGTTTCTCGATCGGAAATCAACTCCAACAGCTTTCGGCACCAGATTTTGGGATCGTGCTCAGAAATCAGGTACCCATTACTACCGTGTTTGATCACCTCGTCGAAAGTTCCGGTATGCGACGCTATCGGTACTAATCCCCTGCCCATACCGAAGAGCAG
>CAYFQZ010000329.1:0-2155 GCA_964345305.1 uncultured Ignavibacteria bacterium
CACAGGAGTGGCGACGACTGCCGACGGAAAGATCTTCGTGGTGGACGAATTGAGGCAGGTGGTCAAGGCCTTCGACGGTGAGGGCAAGTTTCTTTTCTGGTTCGGGGGATTTGGAGTCGGGGGTGGAGCAATGAGATACCCCAGATTCATAACCGGCGACGGAGGTCAGGAACTCTTCGTGGTGGAGAGGGTGGGGAAGAGGTATCAAAAATTCGTGCTGAACAGGAAGTGACCGGTTCATTTCTGTTCCTTCCGCATTTACCCACTTAATTAGTATGTAGATCAACGGAATCGCACGCCGGGAGCAGCCAGAGGTTCCTGTTCCATTGCTGAAACGAGTCCCGAACTTCTCCGTCTGGATGAAACAGAATGACCACGCTGTGGATTGGACGAATTCCCCCGGTTGGTGATCACAGTGACCGTGGGGAGGTCCGGAGACTGGCTCGATCGTTCAGCATATCTGGTTTTCATCGGATTACGCGCATTCGGACTTGTGCCAGCATGAGAGAAATAGGGAGTCGTGCAGAGGTGCGCGAGAGAGGTGTAGTTGATGCCCGTAACACTCTGTCTGGTTGGCTGTTAGCATGACAGTCCCCTGTTCTGGATCGCGTAGGTGTGTACTTGGTAGGCCATATACAGAGTCTATATAGCATCTATTGCTATTGACAAGACGGACGATGTAGTGTATAATTGTACCAGGAAGGAACAGTCTAATAGCGTGCGCACGCGATGCGGCTGCTTATGCTACTGTTGAGGTTATTTCACGAGGATACCTGACCAAGACCTGAAGCGGGTTTCAACTAGACCGTAAGCCCGTCAATCTTCTGACAAGAGGAAGAGGTATTGAGAAGATTGCTTTTCGCGTTCGTTGTCGCCCTGCTCCTGGTGGTTCCTGCCCTTAGGGCCGGTGACTACCACATCGGTACGACTCTGGAGTGCTACGAGTGTCATATAATGCACGGTGCGCAGTCGCACGGCTATAACCCCAATGGCACGGGGAGCTATACTTCTGTGGGGGCGAGTGCCCCATACGAATACCTTTTGCGTGACGAGATCAATCATCTGTGCTTGAGCTGCCACGATGGTCAGAGCTTTGCGCCGGATGTTCTGGAGGGGAAAACTGGTCCCTCTGTTCGGCAGGCTGGAGCTTTGAACCGGGACGGTACTTCTCCCTACTTTCACGCTGACGGTCACACTCTGGATGCCACAGACCTGCCTCCGGGCGGCACCTGGGCACCGGACTCAGCCTCCGGGCTGCACTGCACAAACTGTCACGATCCGCACGGAGAACCCGGATCCGGAAATCCCGATACCACCGGTCTGGGTCAGTATCGAAACCTGCGAGCTGATCCGGGCGGAGCTTCCGGCAAATGGATGCTCTATGCGGTCGGGACCAACGACCTTAACGTGCCGGTGTTTGAGCGATCGGCAACTGGCGGGAATCATTACGACCACACGAACGTCGATTTCAACGAGCCTTTGACCGATGGTTCGTATTATGGCGCCTGGTGTCAGGGATGCCATACCGACTTCCATGGCAGCTCGGGTTCCGGCAACATGGGTGGCTCGGGAGGCACCGCATGGCTGCGTCACCCCGCTGCCGATGCTGACATCGGCGGTGTCGGAGATGCTTATCACTCTAGCGCTGCCGTGTTTGGCGCCTTGACCAACCATGTCAAGGTGATGACTGCCACCGAGGACTGGAGCCCGGACTCCACCGCCGCAGTGACCGACCATACGCCTTCGTGTTTCTCCTGCCATAAGGCGCATGGCAACCAGAACGCCTTTGGACTGATCTTCATGAAGGGTACCGGGACGGTGGATGAGGAAGGCGACGACGGCACGGAGATCAGGGATTTGTGCAAGCAGTGCCACGTGCAAGGCTAAGGCTAGCAGTTCGTTCCATCGATCCATTGACGAGAAGGAGAGGGGGGGAAAGATTATCAATAGCCTTTTTCACGGATAGACAAGCGTAAAGGGTGATTCATCGTGAAGAGGTTTGCGGTCTTGCGGACGCTGACAGCGTTTTCGAGAGGCCATTCTTCGATGTTTCCGGCTGGGCTTGGCTCGAATTCAGTTTGTGGTGCGGAGGGGCAGACTGCAAGTCTTCGGAAGGCCGTCGAGACTTCCATGCCTTCCGCCTTGGCGCCCTTCG
>CAYFQZ010000330.1:0-3875 GCA_964345305.1 uncultured Ignavibacteria bacterium
GGAGTATTATAGCGATTGTTGCCACTCTGTCAACTATTTTCTTCTGCACTCAGAGAGAATAACCCACCCTGACCCTCCCTTGTCAGGGAGGGAACCGCGCCCGCCCCCCGGGGGCTGGAGCCTTTGGCTTCGCTCAGGATGATTCCATGAATCGAACCCCTACAAGTTCCCCCGCTTTCAGTAGGGGTCGCATTCATGCGATCCCGTTTTTCGTGGCATACACCCACCTGGCATGTTTGCCGCAACCCCTGCCCCTGCGGGCTGGATGAATCCAGCCCCTACAACATCTATGCGGTG
Organism: uncultured Ignavibacteria bacterium; assembly: GCA_964345305.1. GTDB lineage: Bacteria > Zixibacteria > MSB-5A5 > MSB-5A5 > SM1-73 > SM23-73-3. The sequence goes on from CAYFQZ010000330.1 coordinate 298, forward strand.
ATTGGTTACGTGATTTGTATACGATATAGACGTATTGACAAGGAATCCAGCTTTGACCATATTTGGAGAGCATTTAGAAATGGAATTGGTTCAAGATTGTTCGCTCAAAGCAGAAGAGGAGAGTCGATAGGTAGAGGGAAGGTGGTATAAGCGCTTGCCGGACAAGGTACTTCGGAGTGATTGAGAATTCAGCCGATTTCTTCGGGATTCTGGCGAAATAGTTAAACAATTACATAATTGTGTCGTATACTAATTTAATATGAATACAAAAGCGAATCAATACAAAGAGCTTCTGGAGTCGAAGGGTCTCAAGCCAACCTATCAACGTTTACGAATTCTTGAGTTCCTCGAACAGCACGAGAACCATCCCACGGTGGAGATGATCTACGAGGAGCTGGTCAAGGAGATTCCCACCATCTCCAGGACCACCATCTACAATACCCTGAACGCATTTCTGGAGAAGGGGATCATCCACAGCATAACCATCACCGGCACCGAGACACGATACGACATCAAGGAGTGTCCTCATCATCACCTGTTGTGCAAAAGCTGCGGCAGAATCTTCGACGTGGAGGTCCAGTGTCCCTACGATGGGCAGATCGAGATAAGCGGGCATCGGATCGATGAGAAACACGGCTACTTCAAGGGCATCTGCAAAGATTGTCTGGAGAGGGAAAAGTAGAAGATGATTGATCTGTTGATAGACGTAGTCAGACAAATATGGGACTTCACCCTGATCGTGAGTCCCTGGCTGATTTTGGGATTTCTCTTCTCGGGCCTGATTCACGCGCTTATAGGAGAGAAGTTTATCCGACAGCACCTGGGAGGTGGGGGCTTCTCCCCGGTGCTGAAGGCGACCATATTCGGTATACCTTTGCCCATATGCTCCTGCGGCGTGGTTCCCCTGGCGGCAGGATTGAGAAACGACGGCGCGTCCAAGGCGGCGACCATGGCGTTCCTGGTATCCACTCCCACCACCGGCATCGACTCGATCTTCGTGACCTATGCTTTCTTAGGAACCGCCTTTGCGATTGTCCGACCGATAGCAGCTCTGGCAGGCGGCCTGCTGGTGGGATTGATGGTGAGCGTGCTGGTCAAGGAGAGAATGGACAGAAAGAATCTCACCATCTCTCCAGATCACGGCCATACCCTGACGGAGAGATTGAAAGATGGCTTCAACTACGGATTCGGAGTCCTTCCCGAGGACGTGGGGAAGACCATCCTCTGGGGAGTTTTGATCGGTGGCGCGATATCCGCCATTTTGCCTACGGATGTATCGGAAGTCTATCTTTCCAACCCGCTGATTGCCTATCCCTTGATGCTGGCGGTGTCTGTTCCGCTATACGTGTGTGCGATTGCATCGGTGCCCATCGCCGCCGCCATGATGGCCAAGGGATTGGTGCCCGGAGCGGCGCTGGCCTTCCTGATCGCGGGCACGGCCACCAACGTGGTGACCATCGCGTTCGTGGGACAGAAATTCGGCAGGAAGGTAATCGTCATCTATCTGATCTCCATCGTCGTCTTGGCCCTGGTCTTCGGCTTGCTTCTCGACTCGCTGGTGAGCGTGGTGACGGCAAAGGAGATGCTATTCAAAGGAAGAGAGCTGCCATACTCGATTCAACTATTAGCCGTTGTGCTCTTTTTGGGATTGGTGGTCAGAGCTCTATGGAAAGGAAAGGGAGAGACAATGCAAGAAGCGAAATTCACCTTCACGGTTCCCGACATGAACTGCAAACACTGTCAGGCAACGGTCGCCAAAGCTTTGAACGAGATTCCAGGCATCACCAATGTGGAGATATCCCTCGACGACAGGCAGGTTAAAGTGAACGGAGACGTGGACAGAGAGACCGTAGAGAAGAAGATCAAAGAGGCTGGATTCAACCCGGCAGAGTGCGGGCCGACGACGTGCTCCCTGTGAGCGGCATAAAGACAGAAGGAGGAACAGGTGGACAAGTACGAGTGTACAGTGTGCGGTTACGTGTATGATCCTGAGAAAGGCGATCCGGACAACAACGTTGAGCCAGGCACTTCTTTTGACAAGCTGCCTGACGATTGGGCATGCCCTATCTGCGGAGCGGACAAGAGTCTGTTCAGGGTCCAGAAATAAGATTGAGAAGAAAGATAGATGAGGTCATGAGTGTCAGGAGAGGAGAGATCAGATGGTCGAGATAAGCGATGAGGTACGTGAGGTCATCAGGGGGGCCATTAATCTGGAGATTAACGGAAAGGCTTTCTTCGAGCACGCTGAGTTTGTGACCCACAACGAACTGGGGAAGAGGATGTTCAAGAGGCTGGCCGATGATGAGGTGAGGCATCTGGAAACGTTCAGCCAACTGTTCAGCGAGGCGATGGGCGGCGATGAGTGGAAAAAAATGGTTAAAGAGGAGGAGCTGAAAGGCCCGTCCCCTCTGATCGAGCGGCTCAAGCTGAAATTGACAAAGGGAGAGAAGGCAGGGGAGATCGAGGCGATCAGCATCGGCATGGATCTGGAGAGAAACGCCGTCGACTTCTTTAAGAAATCCTCCAAGAAGGCGACGGATCCGAAGGCCAAGGAGATCTTTGAGAAGATCTGCGAGGAGGAGAAGCTGCACTACGTTTTGCTCCAGGCTCAGTATGACTCGGTGACCAATAGCGGCTGCTGGCTGGACGTGGCCGAGTTCAGGATGGATGGCAAGTACTGAGGCGCCCGGCTTACCCCGATTCGGCGGGTGGCCGCAGATCAATTCGCCGTAACCTGGAAAAGGAGAAAAGCATATGGCTTGTCGAAGGCTGAAACCGAATGTGTGCTCTGTAGGGGCCATAGACTGGGACCGAAGACTGTTTGACGAACTGATACCGCTTCCCGATGGAACGAGCTATAATGCTTATCTGATAAAGGGCAGCGATAAGACCGCACTTGTGGACACGGTGGACCCCAGCAAGGAAAACGAGCTTCTCACGAACCTTGACAAGGTGGGGGTGGACAAATTAGATTATATCATAGCCCATCACGGGGAGCAGGATCATTCGGGAGCAATTCCAACAGTACTGAAAAGATACCCGGAGGCAAAGGTGGTGACCAACCCCAAGTGCCAATCCATGCTCATGGATTTGCTCTTGATTCCACAGTCGAAGTTCCTAACGGTAGAAGATGGTGGGACGCTGTCACTGGGGGATAAGACTCTCCAGTTCATTTATACGCCATGGGTGCACTGGCCCGAGACCATGTCCACTTATCTGCGCGAAGACGAAATTCTTTTCTCCTGCGATTTCTTCGGCTCGCATCTGGCCACCAGTGACCTGTTTGTGACCGATCAGGCGCTGGTATATGAGTCCGCCAAGAGATACTATGCCGAGATAATGATGCCCTTTCGCACGCCCATTAAGAATAATCTGGAGAAGATAAAGGACCTTGAGATACAGATGATCGCACCCAGCCACGGGCCGGTTCATGATAAACCGGAGTTCATCGTAAACGCCTACCGGGACTGGGTGTCGGATAAGGTCAAGAATGAGGTGGTGATACCCTTTGTCTCCATGCACGGGAGCACAAGGAGAATGGTGGATTACTTCGTTGAGGCATTGATAGAGCGAGGAAT
>CAYFQZ010000331.1:0-3534 GCA_964345305.1 uncultured Ignavibacteria bacterium
ATAATATCATTAAACAAGATAACTTCGATTTTAGCAATACTTTTTGAACATTATTCCCAGAATTACATTATGTTACACCCTCAAATGCGGAGGGGTCACTTCATCTCCATATCTATCTGACTTGACTGGCACAACCGTACCAGTTTAAAGGACTTCCTGTGTATCTGACAGGGGCCGAAGGTCATCAAAGCTTCCACGTGGGTCTTGGTCGCGTAGCCTTTGTGTTGGGCGAATTTGAACTCCGGATATCTTTTGTGATATCGCGACATGATTCTGTCACGAGTAACCTTGGCCACGATGGATGCTGCCGCTATGGAGAGGCTCAGAGAATCTCCTTTGATCACCGGCATCTGGGGAAGCGAGAGGTTGGGGATTTTGTGATTTCCGTCCACCAATATGAACTCGGGGGGGGTCTTGAGCTTGTTGACCGCCTTCCACATGGCCCGCAGGGATGCGTTCAATATGTTCATCCGGTCGATGATCTTCTCTGTCACGATTCCTATTCCCACCTCGTAGCCATTCTGCATGATTTCGTCAAAGAGACTCTCTCGTTTTCTGGAAGTGAGTTTTTTGGAGTCATTCACCTCGGGCGCGGAGAAATCCCTGGGCAAAACCACGCAGGCAGCCACCACCGGCCCGGCCAGCGGACCCCTGCCGGCCTCGTCGACTCCGGCTACGGTCTGGAAACCCTGATTCCAGAGCCGGGTCTCTAGAGCCAGCAGATCGTGTGCATTTCTGGCCATAAGATCCGAACAATCCAAATTTCGTGTGAACCGATCTTGCGTCTTTTCCCCGCCTCACACTCCCCTTGCTCCCCCGACGGAGAGCGGGGAAGAGAATCTTGACGGGTTTGGCGGCCCAGTTGTTCTTTATCTTATTAAGTGGTTGCCGTCTGCTTTGTCAAGCGAAAAAGCCCGCGGGGGGTCTGCTGGTCCGGAATTGTGCTTGACAATCATACCCGATTGATTAGAATAGACACTGGTGATGAAGTACACAAGCTCAGACAGAAGCAGGGCTCGCGGCTCCGGTCCCAGGCTGGGCGAGGATTTTCGCGCTCTCTCCCACAGGATACTGCAGTACGCCAACCGCGGTCTGCCCCGAATCGAGTTCGCCCGGGAAGTCTCGAAGATCCTGATTGAATTCTCCGGGTGTGATGCCGTGGAGCTGCGGCTTCAGAGGGGCGATAAGTACTATCTTTGCCGGGTCGAGCGCGACGGCAAGAGTACCCTCAGTTTTGAACAGCTGCCATGCTCTCGGACCGAGGAGGGCGGGATGATCCCCTGCTCGGAGGAGGAATCGAGCGCCGAAAGGTTGTGCCGGGACGTCGCATCGGGCCGGGTCGACAACTCGCTATCTTGTTCTACATCAGAAGGGGGTTTTTGGACCGGTGACGCGGAAAACACACGAATCAGCTCTGCAAGAACCGGCCAGCAGACCGACTCCGAAAGCGCTTGCCTTGCGGGTGATTACCCGTCGCTGGCGGTATTTCGACTGGTTGCGGACAGGGATAACCTTGGGCTTCTGCAGCTCAAGAGCAGGCAGAAAAACTACTTCACGCAAAAGGAGGTAGAATTCTACCAGGGGCTGGCTCAAACGCTGGGGGTGGCGCTGGCTCACCGGAGCGCGCAGGTGGCTTTGCGCGAGCGTATCAAGGAGCTGACCTGTCTCTACGGTATTGCCCAACTTGCCGCCCAGCCTGACCTTACGCTGGAGACGATCCTTCAGAGTATCACGGAGCTGCTTCCGCCCGCCTGGCTGTATCCCGAAGTCGCCTCGGGAAAGATCGTGTTGGACGGACGCTCCCATACCACTTCGAACTTCAGGCCGGGAGGACAGAGGCAAACTGCGGACATCGTGGTCAGCGGAGAAAGGCGAGGTTTTGTGGAGGTCAGCTACTTGGAGGAGATGCCGGAACTCGACGAGGGCCCGTTCCTGAAAGAGGAACGCAGTCTGATCGACACCGTGGCTCACGAGCTGGCCGTAATCATCGAACGCAGACAGGCGGAGGAGGACAAATCCAGGCTGCAGGGTCAACTTAGGCATGCCGACCGCCTGGCGACCATCGGGCAGCTCGCCGCAGGCGTGGCCCATGAACTAAACGAGCCTCTGGGCAATGCTCTTGGGTTCGCCCAGCTTGCAGGGAAGTGCCCCGGGGTTCCCCAACAGGCCAAAGAAGATATTGAGAAAGCGGTTATCGCCTCCTTGCGAGCCAGGGAGGTGATCAAGAAGTTGATGCTTTTTGCACGGAGAATGCCGCCGAAGAAGACTCAGGTCAGTTTGAACCGGCTGGTGGAAGAGGGACTCTTCTTCTTGGAATCCCGGTTTGCCAAGGAAAATATCGAACTGGTACGCGTTCTCTCGCCCGATCTGCCGGAGATAACCGCCGATCCCGGACAGCTGACCCAGGTGCTGGTCAATCTGGTGGTGAATGCCGCTCAGGCCATGCCTGACGGAGGGAAGCTAACCGTAAGAACGCTTGCCGCTGAAGGACACGTATCGCTGGTGGTGGAGGATACCGGCGTGGGCATGAGCGAGGAGGTTATGAAGAAAGCATTCCTGCCTTTCTTCACCACCAAGGACGTGAATCAGGGAACCGGCCTGGGGCTGGCCGTGGTTCACGGAATCGTAACGTCCCACGGAGGCTCGATGGCGGTCGACAGCAAGGTGGGCCGCGGCACGAGATTCGAGGTCAAACTGCCCCTGGCCGGTGCGCCGGACGTGGAGGAAGGTGACTGAGATGGCACCCCCTTCCGAAAAAGAACGCATTCTGGTGGTTGACGATTCCCCTCAGACCCTGGAGGTGCTCCAGAGAAACTTGACGGCGGAAGGGTATCGGGTTTTCGCGGCCTCCAGCGTGAGTGAAGCCATTCGCGTACTTGAGACCACGGCGGTGGAGTTGGTCATAACGGATCTGAAAATGCCAAAGGTAAGCGGCATCGATCTGGTGAGGCACGTCAGGGAGAATCACAAAGACACCGAGGTGATGACCATCACCGGCTACCCGTCCATAGAAGGGGCGGTCAAGGCGATCAAGACCGGAGCCGAGGAATATCTGACCAAACCCTTCACGGATGAAGAGCTCTTCTCAGCCGTCAGGCGCACACTGGAAAAGCTGCATCTCCGGAAGCTGGGAGAAGCCCAGCTGCAGAAGACACCGTCGGCACCCTATGGCCTTATTGGTGAATCCGCGGTGATGCGCAAGGTACTCACCGCCGTCGCCAAGACCGCCTCGACGTCTGCAACCGTTCTCCTCCATGGCGAGAGTGGAACCGGAAAAGAGCTGGTGGCCAGGGCGATCCACTACAGCAGCAACAGGGCTTCGGCCCCATTTGTCCCCGTCAACTGCGGGGGCATTCCAGAGGGGCTCCTGGAGAGCGAGCTTTTCGGACACGTCAAGGGGGCCTTCACTGGAGCCACCGAGTCGCGCGCGGGATTCTTTCAGACCGCCGACGGAGGCACAATATTCCTGGATGAAATCAGCGACACCAGCCTGTCCATGCAGGCAAAGCTGCTACGGGTGCTCGAAGACAAAGA
>CAYFQZ010000332.1:0-12035 GCA_964345305.1 uncultured Ignavibacteria bacterium
CCGCAACTTCCTCAGATACCACTACATTTCGTGGGGCATTGAGTATGTTCTTCTGGTCGGCGATTGTGAAACTGTCCCCATGCGCTACTGTTTTCCCGACCCGACCAACCATTCGTTCTATCCGTACGACCCCTATACCTACGGCGGCGAGGTGCCGACCGACTACTATTATGCGGATCTGTCCGATCCCGATGCCGCGTCCTGGGACTCTGATGGCGATGGTTATCTCGGTGAGTATACCGAGGACGATCCGGATTTCTTGGCCGAGGTGTCGGTGGGTCGAATTCCCACGAGCGATACGGCTCGGATACGATACACTCTGAACAAGCTGGTTGCTTTCGAGCAGGACACTGGGGCGTGGAAAGACCAGGCCCTGCACCCCGGAGCCATCTTGTTCTTCGAGAACCAGGACTTCACCGGCTACCCATTCATCGACGGTGCCCGCTGCATGGACGCAATCGAAACCGACCTGATGAGCGGCTGGACCATAAGTCACTATTGCGAGCACGAGGGCCTGGTCCCGTCTTCATATGCTTGGGAGGCGTTGACCGAGGCGGCCTTCACGGCTGATTGGCGGACTGGTCAATACGGCGTAGTGAATTGGTCGGGGCACGGCTGGCCCAGAGGCGTGGTTCGGACCATATGGGCCTGGGACGACGGAGACGGCGTTCCCGAATCGCAGAATCCGACGGAGCTGACGCAGTACAGCTTCATCAGCACAATCAGCTCCATCCTGGAAGATGATCATCCGTCCATCGTCTTCGCCATCTCGTGCAATGTAGGCTACCCCGAGGCAAATCCGCTGGGCAATCTGGGAATCGATCTTTTGACCTTACCTGGATTCGGCTCTTCTGCTGGCGTGCTCAGCGCCACCCGCGGCGCTGCGGTGTCTGCAGCCCCCCCGCCTACTGGCGGCGGCGCTGAAACCATGTGCTATGAATTCAATCGGCACATGATCAATGGCCCGTCCGGGCCGGAGAGAATCGGCGACGCCCTGTATGATGCCAAGTTCTACAGCAATTACAACTACGGGTGGGATCATTACTACGAATATAAGAACATGTTTGACTACAACCTTTACGGCGACCCGTCACTGGTAAGAGAGGGAGTTGCGCCGTTGATCTGCGGCGACTGCAATGGGGACGGAATTATCGACCTGGGAGACGCAGTCCACCTGTTAAATTATCTGTACAAGAGTGGACCTTCTCCCGATCCCGCGGAGTCGGGAAATTGTAATTGCGACGGGACCGTGGATCTCGGAGACGTGATTTACCTATTGAACTTCCTTTTCAAGTCCGGGCCTGCCCCCGGGGAGTGCTGACTCAAGAAACTGACCATAATAATATAGGAGACATCAACATGTACTGTCGCTGTCAATTCGTAATCTCGCCTGTAGTTGCGGTTGTGCTTTCTATTTTCGTCTTAGCCGTTCCTGCAGAAGTCGCGGCCGAGAGGCTCACCATGCAACTTCACGCCGCGGAATATCAGATCGTCGACAAGGACGATGGCCAGCTAATAGAAATGCAAGGATACGGCTATTTGAACGTCCCCGGCAAGCCCATGCTGCCGGCCAAGAATTTCCTCATTGCCCTGCCGCCCGGCGCGCGGGTGCGATCGGTACAGGTGATAGGCACAGGACCGGTTGAGCTGCTCGGTACCTATCAGATCACGCCCTGCCCACCCGCCATGCCTTTGGCTGATCCGCAGCAGTTCCCGGAACTAATGGAAGGGGCAAAGAGAGAATGGCAGGGCAATAACCAGGCAGTCTATTCCTCAGATCAACCTTACCCAAACGAACGAGGGCGGCTGGCCGGCTCAGGAAGTCTGCGCAAGTACTCTTATGCTTCCATCTCCTTCTATCCTTTCAGCTACCATCCGCAATCAGGGAAGTTGATATATCATGATGGTGCACGGGTCAACATAGAATATGACCTGTCTGCCCCAGGCGCTCCCGAAGCTCAAAGGGCAGAGGAGTCAAAATGGGATGCTGTCGCAGACGAACGAGCTTTCAGGCTGTTCGAGAACTTTGAACAGATGAGCGGTTTGTACCAACCCGCCGGGGCCCGACCCAAGGCTCCTGAGGATTTGTACGATTACGTGATCATCACCACTGATGCGCTCCAAAGCGCCATAGTTGCCTCCAATTTCCTCGATTGGAAGACTTCCCTGGGATATAATGTCAGGATCGTTCTGATCACCGACAGCGAAATCACCAGCCAGCCCGGCATTGATCTTCCCCAACAGATTCGCAACTTCCTCAGAAGCTACTACATGCCCTGGGGCATTCAGTATGTGCTGCTGGTGGCGGACAATGCGACCATACCCATGCGCTACTGCTATCCAGACCCCGGTAACCACGCAAACGGTGCCGGCGATCCCTCGGCCTGGCCTTGGGCCGGCGACGTACCGACTGATTATTACTATGCGGATCTGTCTGACCCCGATCATCTCTCCTGGGATTCGGATGGAGACGGCTACCATGGGGAGTACGGCCAAGATAATCCCGATTTCTTGGCCGAGGTTTATGTGGGCCGGGTCGCCACCAATATCACGTCCAGAATAACTTATGCCCTCAACAAGTTGGTCACTTTTGAACAGGATACTGGAGACTGGAAGAACGGTGCTTTGCACGCCGGGGCGTTCTGGTACCTCTCCAATGAGGACAACAACGGAATGCCAGCGTATGACGGAGCAACCTGCATGAACGAGATCGAGACCAACTTGATGAGCGGGTGGAATATAAGTCACTACAGCGAACAGGCGGGCTTGGAACTCTCCGTATTCCCCTGGCCTGCGCTGAGCGAGGCGGCCTTCGCCACCGACTGGCGCAACGGACAGTACAGCATAGTAAACTGGGGTGCGCACGGGTGGACGGACGGCGCTGCGCGAAAGGTGTGGGCGTGGGACGACGGCGATGGCGTTCCCGAGGCAGGCGAGATGTCGTGGCCCTATTTCATCGGCACCAACTCCAATCTGGACGACGATCACCCATCTATTCTCTTCCCCATCTCATGTGTGATCAACTATCCTGAACCCAACGCCTGGGGCAATATCGGAATCGACCTTCTGACAGAGCCATCCTGGGGGGCTTGTGTGGGAGTTGTGGCTGCAACGCGGGTGGTTTACGGCGCATCCGGGTGGCCTTCAAATCCAGGTGGCGGCGAATCCATGTGCTACGAGTTCAATCGCCACATGATAAACGGCCCCAGCGGGCCGGAGAGGGTCGGAGATGCCGTCTACAACTCCAAGTTCTTCTGCCACGACAATTACGGCTTTGCCCATTTTGCCGAATACTGGAATATGTTTACATACAATCTTTACGGAGACCCGTCACTGGTGAGAGAAGGCGTCTCCCAATTCGTCTGCGGTGATTGCAATAATGACAACATAATCGACGTAGCAGATGTTATACATTTGCTTAATTACCTGTACAAGAACGGACCAGCACCCGACCCTCCAGAGTCGGGCGACTGCAACTGTGATGAGATCATCGACCTGGGAGATGCGATTCATCTGATAAACTATCTATTCAAACAGGGGCCTTCGCCGTGCGAAACATAAGCAAGAGAACAAAGGCTCAGGCTCAACTGACAGGAGGTATGGATGTCATAGAATGGTGCAGCTTTTCGTGGGTTAATCCAAAATCGGGGGGAATTGACAGCGAAGTTCCGGATCAAACCTAACCCCGAGCCTTGCTCGGACCGGTCGAAAGGAGACTTGAAAGATGAAAAGGAGAGAAACCGTGAGTACAGCCGGCGTGGTCGTCGCGGCGATACTCATCCTGGCCGCTGCCACCCTGGCCCTCCCAGGAAACCTATTCGCCGTCACGCATACCACGTTTATAGAGAGCGGCTCTTCCACCACCTGAGGCTTCTGCAAGTACGCGCAGGCTGCGCTGAGGCAAATGTACTATGAGGGGACGCTTGATTTCTATTTCGTCTCCCTGGTAAACAACATGAACACCAATGCAGAAGCACGACTTGATGAGTATAATCTGTACTATGTTCCAACTGTCTTTTTTGACGGGGGCTATCTGGTGAATGTCGGTGCTGGAAGTGTTCCGGGTGCGGTGGCCACATACACTGCAAGTATCAATGATTGCGGCAACAGACCGGTATCTGACATAGATGTCGATGTATCCCTTGGGTGGCTGGGCAGCGCAACGTTGGACATCAATGTCTCGGTCACCAATAACGACCTGGACAAGTATAACGGCCGTATCCGGGTGTACGTCACCGAAATTGTTTCCAGCATGGGATGGATAGACACTTGGGGAAACCCGTATGACTTCGCATTCCTCGACTACGCCTATAACCAGGACATCACCGTTGACGGCGGAACCGTGTGGAGCAGCTCCACCACATGGGATGGGAATCTACATAACGATGGACACGGCCATACCTTCGGCGGAATCACCCCGGAAAACGTCATGGTCTTCGCGGCCGTGTTCAACTCGGAGTGGCATCAGGGATATGCCGTCCCGCCCAATGGCTATCCGTTTGACGCTTACTACGTGGACGAATCAGCGGCAGCATGGATCAACCTGCCACCCGACACACCGAGCGACCCGGTGCCGGCAAATGGTACGCCCAATGCAGATGTGGACTTGGATCTAAGCTGGGTCAGCGAGGATCCGAATCCGCCCGACACGGTCACCTACGATTTGTACTTCGGAACCAGCAATCCTCCGCCACTGGTTGCCAGCGACCTGACCGAGGCAGCCTACGATCCGGGAACCATGGATCTGGATGTCACACACTACTGGCGTGTGGTGGCCTGGGACAACCAGGACACTTCAACTACCGGACCGCTGTGGACGTTCGGCACCGATGATAATTGCCCACTGGTCTACAACCCTGGTCAGGAGGATGCGGATGGTGACGACATCGGCGATAGCTGCGACGACTGCACCGACACGGACGGCGACGGTTTCGGCAATCCGGGGTTTCCCGCCAGTGTGTGCAGTCTGGACAACTGCCCTGCCGACTACAACCCGGGCCAGGAGGATTTCGATGGGGACGCTCTGGGTGACTCATGCGACATCTGTCCCTGGGATTACGGCGAAGATTGCTGCGACCCCGTTTACCTCAACGCACCGCCACACATAACCTCCCCCGCGGTGGATACAGCGGCACCGTCACCGGATGCTTACGTCTATGTTGGCACGGCCTACGATTCCAACTGCGACGGCACTGACCTTGAAATAAGCTTCTTCGATGTCCCTTCCTGGTGCAGCGTCTCCGGAGACACCCTCTCCGGACTGGTGGAGTGTGACTTTGTGGATACCTCTTTCGTGGTCACCGTTTCGGACGGCAGCCGGGCGGACACCCAGCAAGTAACTCTGCTGATCGACCATTCCAACGTGGCGCCTTCCATCGCATCGCCGGGAGACACGGTGAGGACAGCGTGCCGTCAGCAATTCGCCTACTACCCAAACATAGTCGATCCGGACGATGACAGTCACAGCATTCTTTATCTGGAATATCCAGACTGGTGCTCGGTTCAGAACGATTCTATCGTCGGGACGGCTCCGGATACGGTGGTGGTGGAGAATATCACCGTGTCGGCATCGGATTTCTGCAGAGCCGATACCTTGTCCTTTTCGGTGAAAACCTTCGTTGTCGGCGACGTCAACAATGACCAGCTCATTGATGTCGGCGATGCCATACACCTGCTGAACTTCCTGTTCAAACAAGGTCCCCCTCCTCATCTTATAGCCGCAGCGGACTGCAACTGCGACAATATCATTGATCTTGGGGACGTGGTTCTGATTCTCAACTATCTGTTTAAGCAAGGACAGGTGCCGGGAGACTGTTAGGTGTCATGATTGTAGCTTGCGAGAGCGCCTTCTCCAGTATCGTACTGGAGAAGGCGCTCTCGCCTGAAAATACCCTGGTGGAGGAGTAAGTATGAGGTTCAAACAGGTTTCGGGGGAGAACCGCGGTAAGATCGTGCTGTTTGCACTCAGTACCTGCGTATGGTGCAAGAAAACCAAGCGGCTCTTAAACGAGCATGGAGTCGAGTATTCTTTCGTGGACGTGGACCAGCTGCAAGGAAGCGAGAAGGAAGAGGTATTCGCAGAGATGAAGAAATGGAACGCCAAGGGTTCCTTCCCCACCCTGGTGATCAATGATAAGGACTGCATCGTGGGGTACAAAGAAGCCGAGATAAAAGAGGTGATAGGTAAATGAGCGGGAGCGGGGAGATCGAACAGAAGGAGATTGGCGATCTACACGAGAGGCTCAACAGGGAGGCTGAAGAAGGGGGCTATCGCCTTAACCCGGATGTCGAGTTCACCAAGGAGCTGGTTAAGGGCCTTTTGGTGAACGAAAAGAGATACGGATACTGGGCCTGCCCCTGCAGGCTCGCCTCAGGAGATAAGTTCGAGGATTTGGACTTAATCTGTCCGTGCGACTACCGGGACGCCGACGTCGAAGAGCACGGCGCATGCTACTGCGCCCTCTATGTCTCCCAGGCGGTCCGCGACGGAAAGCAGCAGGCGGGCTCTATCCCGGAGCGCCGTCCTGCCCGGCAGCAGAGAGCTCAGGTAAAGGAAAAGGAAGAGAAACCGGGGCCGGGTATATCTTCTCTTTCCAAACCTGTCTGGAGATGCAGAGTCTGCGGCTACTTGTGCGCCAGGGACGACCCGCCGGGAGTGTGCCCGGTCTGTAAGGCCAGGAAGGACAGGTTCGAGAGATTCATCTGACCGCGGCATTTTCTACCAAAGAGGTGCCGATGTGCAGGAAAGCCGGAGCCACGCTCATCGCTGTATTGAGCCTGGCTTCTTTCTTATGTAGGGCAGAGGGAGCCGAAAGGTCTCTGCAGAGACCCGTGGGTCAGACCCCTATCGCCCTCTCCCCTGCCAGTCCTTATCCGGAGGATGTCGTTGTCTACACCGCCCATCAGGAGTGGCTCTCGCGCATCTATGTTCTCCGCATGGACGGCTCGGTCATCACTTACTTCGAGTATTCCTTCTACTACTTCGCCGATCTGGAGGTAGTGAACAACGAGCTGTATGCTGCGGAGGCGTTTGCCCCCAGGGTGTACAAGGTGGACCTTTCCACTGGGGGTCTGGATCTGGTCATTGACGATTGGAGCCTCTACTGCTTCTACGACCTGGCCTTCGACGGTACCTACTTCTATCTGACCGAATGGGATCTCAATCGGTACGACGTCAATGGCAACAAGGATGGCACGGCTTCATTCGACCAGTCCGTCTTTGGAGGTGCATGGGATGGATCTTACTACTGGACTTTAACCGACGAGAATCAGATCAAGTGCTGGGACATATCAGGCTGGCCCGCCGTAGCTGAGGTCCCGCAAAACAGCTTCCCCCCTCCCACGCCCAACTGCCGGGGGTTATGGTTCGATGGAGAGTACTTCTGGACCGCAGAGAGCATTGACGGAATGTTGGGCCAGATCTATCAATTCAGTTCCAGGGGCACGATCATCAACCAGTGGCTGGAACCAGCATTCAGCGGCTGGTCAGCATGCGTGATCAAGGCCAGCGACTATCCGCAGATTCCCGAAACTCCGTCTGGTCCGACTCAGGGCGAGACGGGAGTCGAATACGATTTCTCAAGCACCACCACGGATCCGGAGGAAGACACCATATTCTTCCGGTTCGACTGGGGAGACGGAACCTGCAGTGATTGGCTGGGGCCTTGCGCATCGGGCGACACCTGTCTGGCCTCGAATACCTGGTCGGGAGCTGGCAGTTTCCCCGTTAAGGTAAAGGCCAAAGACATCCATCAACACGAGAGCGACTGGTCGAGTGCCTTGGAAATCGGGATTTTTGCCCGCGGCGACTGCAACGGCGACGGCCTGATCGACCTGGGAGACGTGGTTTATCTTCTGAATTACCTGTTCAAGAGCGGCCTTCCACCCGACCCGATTGAGACGGGAGACGCAAACCGTGACCAGACGATAGACCTCGGCGACGTGGTCTACCTGCTCAACTATCTTTTCAAGGCCGGACCGCCGCCCAGTGCAAATCACCTCCGGTAATCCTTGCCTTTTCACAGGCCGACCTTCACGAAGGCTCTTCCACGGGCAAATATGAGTCGTCTGTTCCTGCGAATGCCTGAATCCTTTGTCTTACAAGAGAATCCAGGTTCGCCCGGTCGTTTCCATCGCAGCTTTGTGCGAAAATCTAGCCGCTGCCATCTGCGCGATCTTTCCTCTTTTTACTTCGACGACCTAACTTATTGAAAGAATAGACATTAACCGAAGGCTCTCAGAGTGTTCTTTCCTCCAGCTTTCGGTATGAACTTTGTTTACCATCCCCATGCGGGGAATCCAGGGCTCATCTTACACATGATGCGCCTCGGTATGCAACCTGGCTGTTGTGCTAAGCGTATCCAAAGAAAAGAGGCAAACTCTTAAACGGAGGAGCAGATTATGTATGCTCACCAGACGCGTTTCAATGCAAGGGGCTGGTTGGGCTGGATGGCCGGCTTTGGGGCATTTCTCTGGATTGTGCTTAGAAGCGGCACAAATCCCAAGCGGCTAACCTACCCCTGTCAACGTGCGGCCATGCCCATTGCTGCCAACTGGATTCTGGCAGTGATCGCATTCTTCGCCGGAAGTCTGTTGCTGCGAAAGTACGCCAAATTCTGCGGCGCGGCCATCCTGATGGTGGGAGTCATCTGGTTCATGGGAGCATTACCCCAATTCACCAGATCGCAGCCGAAACCCGTTGGCTCGCTGCCGGCGTGGGAAGTCGAAGATCCCGTGTCCACCGTCTTTGTGATGGACTCCCTGCCGCCGACGCCAGGCTCGCTGGCTGCCGGCGATGCCTCAGTTCCTGACGAATATCTGCCCGATCCGGCCATCGACACCATGCTCTTGATGATGGAGAAGAGAGACATCTATTTTCATAAGACCGCCGAGCATCCGTCCGGCATAGTCGGAACGGATAACGTGGTGATCATCAAGGGGAATTTTCAGTGGACCACCAGGAATACCACCAGCACAGACCGAATAAAGGGATTGATCTGGCAGATACTCAATCATCCGGATGGATACTCCGGCGAGATTCTAATCTGCGACAACGTGCAGGAGATCGGTACCGGAATTAACCAGCAGGACAATAACTCCGAAGATGAGGAGCAGTCCATCCCGGATGTGGTGAACACGTTTTATGCCAAAGGGTATCCGGTCTACTATCTGGACTGGAGCTACATCTGGGACGCGGTGGCTTCCGAATATTCCGCGGGCGACTACGACGATGGATATGTATACGACACCGATACGAGAATATCTTATCCCAAGTTTCGCTCGCTTTCTGGCGATTACTTCATCTCGCTACGCCATGGAGTCTGGGACTCGTTGTCGGCTCAGTACGATTCCTCGAGGCTGTGCGTCATTGATTTCCCGGTGCTCAAGCAGCATCAGATGGCCGGTTCCACCATCGCCGTGAAGAACTGGATAGGATTGCTGACTACGGCCTACGCCGTCGAGCGCTACGGGAGTTGGAGCGACATGCACTATATCTATTTCTGGGGGACCTACGCGCTGGTGGCACGAATCATGGCCGTGACCTATCCCCGATTGTCAATCGTGGATGCGGCATGGACCTCCACCAACAATGCGAACGATCCAAACTATGTGGTCAACACCGACATGTTGCTGGCGTCCACCGACCCGGTTGGCGTATCGTGGTATGCGGCCAAATTCATACTCACCCCCATCGCCACCCTGCCCCACTATACCAACCCGGATGGAAACTACCGTTATTCCAGAACCTTGGAAAGATGGCGTGTGTTTTTGGCCGATTCCGCCGGGTTTGCATGCACCAAGGACTCCTCGGAGATCTCGGCCTACGATCGGAGTATCTTGAACCGGATCGGCGACGCCAATGGAGACGGCCTTCTCGACCTTGGCGATGTGATCCTTCTTCTAAACTACCTTTTCAAGGGCGGCGACCCTCCTTTCCCCTTACAGACGGGAGACACCAACTGTGATGGCGTCGTAGACTTAGGTGATGTTATCTATCTGCTCAACTATCTTTTCAAGGGCGGACCCGAGCCCGTATGTGATTAGGATATTTGACCTGCACAAACACACTTCTTGAACGGGAGATGACCTATGCGTTGGCTCAAGACACCTTGCAGGATCCGAGCATGCCGGCATTGGATTATCGGCCCGGCTGCACTGCTTTGGGTTTTGCTGAGAAGCGGAGCCAATCCCAGGCGTTTGACCTACCCCTGCCAGCGGGCGGCCATGCCGATTGCTGCCAACTGGATTCTGGCGGTGGCCGCATTCTTCGGCGGGGGTATTTTGCTGCGGAAGTACGCCAAGCTATGCGGTGCCGCCATCCTGACCTGTGGGTTAATCTGGTTCTCCCTGAGCTTGAGCCAACCCGGCAGATCCGAACCGAATCCCATCAGCTCGCCGCCTACATGGGAGGTGAGTGATCCGATCTCGACGGTCTTCGTAATGGACTCTCTGCCGCCCACCAGCGGGTCACTCGCCGCCGGCGACGCTTCGGTCCCTGACGAATATCTTCCAGATCCCGCCATCGACACTTTGCTCTTGATGATGGAGAAGGAGGGAGTCCATCTGCACAAGACCGCCGAGCATCCTTCGGGCATCGTGGGCGCAGATAACATCGTGGTCATCAAAGGCAACTTCCAGTGGAACAGCCAGAATACGACCAGCGCCGACCGGGTCAAGGGAGTTATCTGGCAAATTCTCAATCATCCTGATGTGTTCTCCGGAGAGATTCTGGTGTGCGATAACACCCAGGACATCGGTACCGGGATAAACGATAACGACAACAATTCAGAAGACCCGAACCAGTCCATTCCCGACGTGGTCAACACCTTCTTTGCAAAGGGATATCCGGTTTATTTTCTGGACTGGAACTACATGTGGGATGTCGTGGCATCGGAGTATTCCGAAGGTGACTACGCCGATGGATACGTCTACGAAGAGGCCACGAAAATCTCCCATCCCAAGTTCCGTTCACCCTCGGGCAATCACTACATTTCCATGCGCTACGGGGTTTGGGACTCCGTCTCCGCGGCCTACGACTCCTCCCGACTTTGCATAATCGACTTCCCGGTTCTCAAGGCTCATAGCTGGGCGGGTGCCACCATAGCCGTGAAGAATTGGATCGGAACGCTGACCACCGCACATTCTAGCGCGCGCTACGGAGGCAGTAGCCCCATGCACACCACTTATTTCTTCGGGACTTACGCCTTGGTCGCGCGCGTTATGGCCGCAACCTTTCCCCGGCTCACCATAGTCGATGCGGCGTGGACCACCACCTACGGACCCAGCAGCCTCTACTGGATTCAAGAGACAAAAATGCTCGCAGCCTCCACCGATCCCGTGGCCGCCTCCTGGTATACTGCAAAGTTCATCCTCACCCCCATTGCACGGTACCCCAACCAGACCAATCCCGATCTGGTCGGGGGAACTTACCGAAACATTCTGTCCAGATGGACGACGTTCCTGGCCGATTCCGCCGGGCTGGCATGTACCAAGGACTCCTCGGAGATATCCGCGTACGACCGGGCGATTCTTACTCCTCAATTCACCAGAATCTATGAAGGCGATTTGGTCAACGATGGCGGTTTCTCTTTCGGCGTGGCCTGGGTCGATTATGACGATGACGACTATCTGGATCTGTTTGTCACCAACTGGTACGGTGCCGCTCAACCGAATTTCCTTTATCACAACGAGGGCGACGGCACGTTCACCAAGGTTACCGGTGACGTGATCACCTACTATGGCGGCTCACTGGGCAGCACCTGGGGCGATTTCGACAATGACGGTGACGCGGACGCCTATTGCGCCAATCCAGGATATGGCAGGGTTCCTGCGACCAATCATTTCTTCGTCAACAACGGGGATGGCTCCTTCACCCGAGTGACCGAGGGTGTCATAGTCACTGACGCTTTCCTCTCAACCACGCCCGCATGGGGAGACTACGACAACGACGGAGACTTAGATCTCTTCATGGGAGCTCACTATTCCCCAATATGTCTGTATCGAAATGACGGAGAGGAGTTCACCAAGATGAACAA
>CAYFQZ010000333.1:0-6524 GCA_964345305.1 uncultured Ignavibacteria bacterium
AGCTCTCTGCAGGACCTCCGTTAGCTCGTTTGGATCAATTGGCTTGGGGACGTAGTTGGAAACACCCAACCTCATCGCATTCACCGCGGACTCTACCGTCGGATAGCCGGTTATCATTATAACAACGATCTCGGGATGGTTCTTCTTCACGATCCGCAGGACCTCCATACCGTCGATCTCGGGCATCTTCCAGTCGGCAATCAGAACGTCGAATTTGTCCTCCTCAACCTTCCTCAGGGCCTCCCGTCCGCTCAGCACTGTGCGGACATTATGCCCGCGTTGAGCTAATATCCTGCTGCAGCTCTTGCAGACGATCTCTTCATCGTCTACCACCAGGACGTTCGCTCTGTATCCCATCCTTCTCACCTTCCTTTCTGCATGTTCCATCGGTCTATATGGCAACAAGCGTGCCCGATTGTGAATGGTTTCACAAAATCGGATCAACGTGCCACATAAGCCATTGGTAAATAACACAATGGAAAATGAGTGCAAGATGGGAATGTATGCATTCTGCGAACTTGACAAGGTCGGTGCACATTAAAATTATGCACCGCCAAGATATTCTCCCATTGTAAGACAAGAACTTACCTTTGATGACAGGTGTATGTGAAAAATGTTCGGTGTATACAATTTCTATGCGTCCGGATCTACATGTCTAGCTTTATGTTATGTCCTGGCGACAGAATCTCTGTGCGGACTGATCCTAAACTCTCGGCCTCGGATAGATCCAACGTAGCGAGCAGGACTGACCAGGCCGACCCTCCCAAGGCTGAGCAAGCAGAATAAGCTGATGTGGGCGAAGCTAATCCGACCAAGCCGTTCTATCTGCAGTGAAGCATTTTTCTGTGGGCATAGTTGTCAGCTTCCACCTTGACACAAAAGCCCCTTGTTGGGGCCGATTGAAGCGTTGAGATGCAAGTAGACAGGCTCTTGATGCATCGGCATTCCGGGAATCCCGATGCGAAGCTTGGGGAATTCCTGCGCTTCAGGCGGGACCTCGAGACTGTTCCCGAAGCATCACAGCATCAAGCGGGCGATGCTGCCCAATGCGTTTCATCCTGCGAAAAAATCGGTTTGAAGATCATTCACCAAAAGCCATTCAATGAATTGTCCACCATAATCTCCAGTTTTTCTTATCAAGAAGAATATGGCAACCGCAAATGCTGGAAACAACTTGGCCAGAGATCGAGCGACGATTCTGGGAAAAGGATAGAACTGTGCACCGTAGAAATTCTCGACAGTCGCAAAGCTACCAGCCACTTCCCTATAGAACGAAACCGTGTCGTTTTTTGAGAACACTCTTACATGTGCGGAAATCAGCTTGGCGCAAGTCGGATGTACGCCAAACACCCCCAGTATCCGGTTATGAAACGAAAGGACATTCGGCACACCCAGATAGAAAGAACCTCCCACTTTCAGGCATCTGAAAATCTCGTGATTGATCCAGAACACTTCCTTGGTGTGCTCAAGAACCTGGTTGGCTATAACAAGATCTATTGACTCAGATTCAAAAGGAAGGGGTTGATTCTCAATGTCGACCGAAACAAAATGAATCCCTTTCTGCGACAATCGCTCCTTGTTGCAGTCTCCCAGATCAATTCCGATGCATGTGGCACCAGGGTTATGTCTCTTGACTATCATCAAGTCATCACCGCTGCCACATCCGACATCGATGCATGTATGAATATCCAGCCCCATAATGGCTTTTTCCAAGATATGTCTTCCATAGGTCTCCCGATGGTCGACAATCGTGAGCCGACTTCCGGTACCTGGAATTACTTTTCTAAGCACCGCTTCGCTCCCTTTGCCAATTGACGCAAGAAAGTACTATCTCGGGGGTCGGCCGGCTTGTTTGTCAAGGTACGTCCATAACACCTAACCCGGCGCGGCTCGCCCGTGTCGGATCAGGGAACCCTCATGGTGCGAAACTGAACCGATACGAAAATTTACGGCCAGTATTCACCCGTGTCAAGATGTTTCTCAGGAAATAACTGTACGCCTTTGTGCCGTCTGCTAGGCTTTCTGAGGCTGGAATCTACTTCTGAAGCTTTATGTTGTACTTCCGCATCAAGGCCTGGAAGTTCGACCTCTGCATTCCTACGTCTTCTGCGGATTTGGTCACGTTCCAGTCGTTTCTGGTGAGAGCATCCAGCACGAAAGATTTTTCAATGCTCTCAACAGCCGCCTCCCTTAATTCCTTCTTTATCTCCTTCAATTCCTCGGAGGTCTTGGGAATGGGCATATCCGGATGGGCTGCTCCGTTTGCCACCGCAAAGGGGAGTTGCTCGGTGGTAACGGCGTCCCCCTCAGCCATCACAATGGCCCTTTCGATAACGTTTTCCAACTGCCTGACGTTGCCCGGCCAGTCGTACGCTGTCAGCTTGTTCATGGCATCCACGGAGATGCTCTTGATGTTCTTCTTCATTTCCTTGGCGTATTTCTTCAGAAAATGATAGGCCAGAAGAGGAATATCGTCCTTCCTTTCCTTCAAAAGCGGGACGGTGATGCTGACCACGTTCAGCCGGTAAAACAGATCCTCCCGGAAGCTCCCCTCTCCCACCAAACGCTCAAGGTCCTTGTTGGTGGCCACGATGAATCTCAAGTCCACCTTCTTTGGATTGACTCCCCCCACCGGGGTGAACTCCCTCTCCTGCATCACCCTTAAGAGCTTGGACTGGAAGTTCGAGTTGGTGTCGCCGATCTCGTCCAGGAAAATCGATCCCCCGTCGGCAACCTCGAATAGGCCGGGTTTGGTCACAATAGCCCCGGTGAACGATCCCTTCACATGCCCGAAAAGCTCAGACTCCAGAAGCTCCTGGGCCAAGACTCCGCAGTCGACCGGAACGAAAGGTCTTTGCTTTCTGGGACTGTTGAAATGAATGGCGCGGGCAATCAGCTCCTTGCCAGTGCCGCTTTCCCCCCGGATCAGAACCGTACTGTCGGTGGGAGCCACCTTGCGGATCAGCTTGTATACCTCCTCCATCTTGGAGCTGCTGCCGATGATGTTCTCAAACCCGTACTTGGCCTCCAGCTCCTTCCGCAGGTAGATGTTTTCATAGATTTGGCTTTTTTTTTTCCAGGGCCTTTTCCACCACCACCGAGACTTCATCCGGTGTGAAAGGCTTGGGGATGTAATCGAAGGCTCCCAATTTCATGGCCTGCACGGCGGACTGGACCGTGGAGTATCCGGTGATCATGATCACCAGGATATCTGGATATTCCTTCTTCATCCTCTCCAGCACCTCCATTCCGTCCATCCCCGGCATCTTGATGTCGGTGATCACGACGTCAATCGGCTCTTTTGTCAGAAGGGCAAAAGCTTCCTGGCCTGAGAGGGCGATGAATACCTGGTGCCCCTCGGCCTCCAGTATCTTGCGGCAGCTTTTCAGCACGATCTCTTCGTCGTCGATTACCAAAAGTCTGGCTTTGGCCATTTGCGGCTCCTCTTTCTGCCACTGGCTAGGTCGTGGCTCTCAGCGGCAGCTTTACCGTGAAGGTACTCCCTTCTCCCACCTTGCTTTTCACTTCAAGCTTCCCTCGATGCCGTTCGATTATACCATAGCTTACCGAGAGCCCCAGCCCCGTTCCCCTTCCCTGCTCTTTGGTGGTGAAGAAGGGATCCAGAATCTTCGGAAGAATCTCTTCGGGGATACCGATTCCGGTATCGGCGAACCGCAGCGCCACCATCTGATCGTCCATCCCCGAGGACAAGGTCAAGGTTCCACCCTGGGGCATGGCTTCGATGGCGTTCAGCAAGATGTTGATGAACACCTGCTGGATCTGCCCCACGTCTATCATTATCTTGGGCAGATCAGGTTGGAGTTTCTTTTCGATCTTCACGTTCTGGAGGCTGGCCTGATGCGCGATTAGATCGATGGACTTGTCCGCCACCTCGTTTATGTCGGACAAGGTCTTCCGGGGCTCGGTCTGTCGGGCGTAGTCCAGAAGGCCTTTCACTATCTTCTTGCAGCGGTTAGTCTCGTTAACGATGACCTCCAGATCCTCCTTGTCGGGATCGTCGTCCTTCTTGTCCTGGAGCAAAAGCGACGAGTAGGTCAGGATTCCGGTGAGCGGGCTATTGATCTCGTGAGCCACGCCGGCAGCAAGTTTTCCCAATGAGGCTACTTTGTCAGACTGAATCAGCTGATTTTCGGTCTTTCTTAACTCTTCGGTTCTCTCTCGCACCTTTTGCTCCAGAGTCTTTCCCCACTCCAGCAGCTCTTCATCCGCTTTCTTAAGATCCTGGGTCATCTGGCTGAATGAAGAAGCCAGCTTGGCGATTTCATCCGCTCCTTTAACCGAAATAGAATAGTCCAGATCCCCCTCGGCGACCCTTCTGGTCCCGGTGACCAACTCCCTGACCGGGCGGGTGACGTATCGGTTGATGGAAATGCCTATGGTGACGGATATCACCAAGAAGGCGATGATTGCGAAAACCACCATCTTGTTCTGGGCTTCCTTTATCTCGCGATCCACTTCCTCCAGGGACATCCCGATGTCCAGCACTCCCAGAACCTTCTGCTCCGGAGGATGCGCATGGCATTCCGGCGTGTAGCAGTCGGGCTCGTTATAGATGGCGGAGATCACTCCCAGTACCCTGTGGCCCTGCTTGGAGGTAAAGACTCTGGAACGGTCCGGGATGTTCAGCCTCTCCAGCGGCTTTTCCGCCGAATGGCAGGCGTAACAGGCCTCGGCCCTCTTGTCCACCATTTCTCCGATGTCATTTTTGTCGGAGGAGAACATTATCTGCCCGTCCTTGTTGAAGACTCTTATCTTCTCCAGCCCCTCCTGTTCCCCGATGACCTCAATCATCTGGTGCAGATCGTCTCTCAGGTTCTTAAGCATGTCATTCCTGGTGCTTCTCCTGACGGTCTCACTTATCCTCAAGGCCCCCCGCATCACTTCAGCAGTTAGGTGTTTCTTCTGGGAGGCGATGTTCACGTAGGCATAGATGCCAATGGATAAGATCAGGATGCAGCCCACCACCAAGATCAGCTTCGGACCGAGGCTTCTCCTCCACATAGATCACCTAGAAGTTAGTGAATAGTTTCACAAGATCCTTATCATTATACGAAAGCAACCGACAAAGGTGATAAAAAAGCAACGGTAGGTCGGGAGCCCTGCGCTCCCGACATGCGAACTGATTAGTTTAGCCAACTGTCTCACGCCAGAGCTCTTAGTCACCAGCCGAATACATCCCATCTTCTTCACTTTGTCAATCTTGGGAACTGCAGACTGTCGCCTCGTCCCCCTGATATCGAACATCCGTGGGACAGGGAGTTCTTGCTTTCGTCCCCCTGACAAGGGGGAGACAGGGGGTTCAGCTAGTAGGTCACGAGCCCCGTGCCCGTTCAGGCCCGTCTGGGCTCCTGACACTCTCGCTTGTCGATTGCTCGGACGAGCCCCTAAACGTCCTGCGGACCTGTAGGGGGCTCGTTAGGGCATCCGGGGCCAGGTTACCCGATCTACGAACTAAGGTTTCCTTGCCACAATGGCGAATTCGGCAGATTCCGGGTTGAAGGTTGCACCCGCAACATCAGAGTAATATCCTTCGATTCTGAAACCACTTCTTTCGAATTCTGCCGCCAATGATTCCTGACTGAAATACTGCAACCAGTTATAGACAGTTCGCCTTCGGGATTCTTCGATTATCGTATATTTATCCAGCACTACTTTTTCCTTCTCGTACTTGAACGTGTTCAAGAAACCATAATACTTACCGGGTGACCAGAAGCCGTCGAGGAGATTACATCCGTACGTTGCCGCCTCTTCTCGTTGCTTGAAAGCATTCAATGAATACACGTCGAGCAGAACCGAACCACCGCGCTTCAGTATCTTAAGAAACTTGCCGAGCATTACCTCTCTTTGCACGGGGCTTAAGGCGCAAAAGTCACACATGATCATCGTAATCAACTCGAACCTCTTTTCTGTCTCAAACTCCAGGTAGTTTTGATGAATGTATTCTATGTTTAAACCTTTTTTCGCGGCCAGCTCTCTGGCGTAACGAATGGTTCGTTCAGAAAAATCTACGCCTGTCACATCCGCTTTTCTTTCTGCCAGCAGAGTCGTGTACAAGCCTGGTCCACACCCAAAGTCGATAATCTTTGTACCTTTTCCTATCGAAAAACGAGAGACGATCCATTCTACTGAGCGTTCGATGAATTTCCTGTTTCGAGACGAAAGATCAACAGATTCATCCAGGTGAAACTTAAGCATTTGCCCCGATGTGTGTTCGTCAGTCCACAGCTCTTTTGCCGTATAGAATTCAAAAGGCTCGGGACGTGAGTTTATCTCCTCCAACTCTTTGAACATTCGCTCCTCCAGATTCTATTACAACACAAGAAGCTACCGGCCAGCAGCAGTGCATGGGTCAGGAGCCCCGTGCTCCTGACATGCGAACTGATTGCTTGAACCAACTGTCTCACGGCAGACTTGTGAGCCACCCGCCGAATATAGCCGATCTTCTTCGCTTTGTCAATCTTGGGAACTGCAGACTATCGCGTAGTCCCCCTTGTATCGAAGAC
>CAYFQZ010000334.1:0-1750 GCA_964345305.1 uncultured Ignavibacteria bacterium
AGCCTCTTCGGACCAGTTGACATATGGCCACACTGGTGAATATCTTGCAGCCGGAGGCCATCTGAAATCGAGTCTTCAGGGTGTTTGGAATTGACTCGGCTCGATTGGCAAAACCGTAAGCATTTGAAAAAACAGTCTTCCCTTTCTCCTGCACAAGAACGACTCCTGAGAACGGCGGCTTTTCATCTTGATTGGTGATGATTTGCTCGATTGCTGAAGAGTCAACTGGCAAACGGACTTCTCCTGTCATTCAGGCTCAGCGCAGATCTGACCTTTGAACAACGAATGCAAACGATCTCAGCTACTCGGTCAACCTGTACGTCATAATCCTGTTATCATAAAGCGTGGGGATGACCAGCAGCTTCTGTTCGGGAATATATTCCAGGTCGGCGCAGAATAGCTGCGGGGTTTTCGTATTCAATAGCTCTGTCTTCTGTCCCGACGGTGTAGCCAAAAAGACTCTGCCGTTGAAGTCAGAGATGATATAATTCCCTCTTCCATCAGATTTCACGCCATCCATGTTCGATCCGCTGCCCAAGCAGACTATGGTGCTGATCTTCTTGTCGGAAAGATCGACCGCCTTCAGACAGCCATCGCCCGAATTGCCCACTATCAGTTTTTCCTTGTCGGCATAGACGCCATTGGGCTCTCTGATTTCGTCACCCTGCAGCCAGATTTCGAACTTGCCGTTGCTGAACTTGTGGATCAAGCTGGCCCGCGTGTCGGTGATGTAGGCATTTCCTCTGGAATCAAAAGCCAAGTCGTTTATGAACATCGCACCCGGAACCTGGTATTTGTTCGCGATCTGGCTCAAATCGATATCTATCTCGACCAGGTTGGCCCTGTCGACCGCATACAGCTTATCGTTGAATATCCACAGACCTGTAGGTCTGTTCACGCCGGTGATCCACTCCTTCTCCTCGATGCTCCCGTCCAGGTTGACTTTCGAGATGTATCCTGCGCCCGGCAGGGAATAGCTGGAAACGTAAAGCACGCTTCGTTTCCTGTCGAACACGACGGACTCGGGGAAATTCAGTTTACGGGGCAGTTCCCACGATTTGGTTAGGCTCTCGTGCTGAAAAAACGCGTTCCCGTCCTGACACATGAATCCCCAGCCTCCAAACGACTCCGCAACTAATAAAAGCAGCTCGTTTTCGCCTTGTTTCAAAGGCAGGTACACCGCGTCATTCAATCCGATGATGCCAAGGAACGATGGGTCCCTCTGCCTGTATGCGCTGTTCCCGAAGAATACCAGATCGCCGTTGATGAACACGAAGATCGCGTCACTGTATCCGAATTTTAGGTTCAGGACCGTATCCTGGTCTGATTCAATCATGGTTCTGGCGAACACGCAATCGCCCACCCGGCTGGTCCTGCCGGTGTAGCGCGATATGTCTACCAGACCGGTAGGGTCGCTTTGCACCTTCTGCCAGGTGATGTCGGCGATGCCTTGCTGCTCCGGCGTTCGCTCCAGATCGATGGAGGTAAGCTCGAAGGGCTGCGACAGCTCCCATTCGGTGATCATTCCCAGCGGAGTTTCTATCTCCGGCGGCGGGTCGAACTTCAGCGTGTTGTCAATCCTGTACTTGAAATTCGAGAAGTAAGCTGTCTTGTCTCTCGGCCCCATCAGACCGATGGTCCCTTTGCTCACACCGCGCTTGAGATCAGTTATCGCCAAAGCAGGCTGGCGGGCATCATCCAGGAAAACCCTGGCCTGCTTGCCGGAGATTTCCATCGTCAGGTGAATCCA
>CAYFQZ010000335.1:0-2615 GCA_964345305.1 uncultured Ignavibacteria bacterium
CTCATGGTTAAGGGCAAACCGCATTTTGCCCCACATATGGACGTGGGAGACTATGTTATAGTCATCAATGCTGATCAAGTGGTCCTTTCCGGCAAGAAACAGAACACCAAGACCTATTACCGCTATAGCGGATATCCGGGTGGGTTGAAATCGGTCAACTTCGCCAGGTATATAAAAGAGAAACCCGAAGAGCTCTTCAGCCGGGCGGTGCGGGGGATGCTTCCCAAGAACAAACTGGGGAGGAAGATGCACTCCAAGCTTTTCGTCTATCGGGGAGAGATGCATCCTCACCAGGCTCAGAAGCCTGAGCCGCTGAAGCTCTAGAGCTGGAGCACAACCAGGAATTCAAATCGGAGGAGGAGAATTTGGCAACAGCAAGTTACCAGGCTACCGGAAGAAGGAAGACCTCGGTGGCCTCTGTCCGACTGATGCCGGGCGGCGGCAAGATGCTGGTCAACGGAACACCCGTGCGCGAGTACCTGACCAAGGACAGCCTGATGCTGCAAGTGCAGAAGCCGTTGGAAGCAACCGGCATGTTGGGCAAGGTGGACATAGTCTGCTCCGCCCGAGGCGGAGGTCTAACCGGGCAGGCCGGAGCCATCGGGTTGGGAATCGCCAGAGCTCTGGTCAAGATGAACGAGGAAACCAGAAACGTGCTAAAGAAGGCAGGCCTTCTGACCAGAGACCCCAGAATGGTTGAAAGAAAGAAATACGGCCAAATAAAAGCTCGAAAGAGATTCCAGTACTCCAAGAGATAGAACGAGAAAATCCGCACATTGGCTGATCCTCAGGCGGGTCCGCTCCGTGTTCTGTGGCGGCGTGTGAGGAGTTGACGCCGGTGGAGGCCAAAAACCAAAAGAGGAACCTTCTATGGAGATCACCATCAAAGATTTATTGGAAGCGGGGGTTCATTTTGGGCACCAGACCAAAAGATGGAACCCCAAGATGAAGAAATTCATCTTCACCGCGCGAAGCGGCATTTACATCATCGATCTGCAAAAGACCCTCAAGTGTCTGGAGATAGCCGGTCAGAAAATCAGGGAGGTGGTGGCGGCCGGCCAGGGCCTTCTGTTCGTAGGAACCAAAAAGCAGGCCCAGGAGGTAGTCAGGGAGGAAGCTCTAAGGTGCGGCGCCTTCTACGTCACCGAAAGGTGGCTGGGCGGAATGCTGACCAATTTCCAGACTATCCGATTGAACATAAGGCGGCTCAGGGACCTGGAAAGGATGAAAGAGGACGGCACCTATGATAAATTGACCAAGAAGGAAGCCCTCAAACTGGAGAAGGAGCGGATGAAACTGGAAAAGGTCCTGGGAGGAATCAAGGAGATGAATCGCCCTCCCGGGCTTGTTTTCGTGGTGGATGCCAAAAAGGAGAGAATCGCCGTGGCCGAGGCCAGCAAATTGGGCATCACCATTGTGGCCATAATCGACACCAACTCCAATCCCGATCCGATAGATTTTCCCATTGCGGGGAATGACGATGCCATCAAATCCATCCGGGTGATAACGCGTCACGTGGCCGAAGCAGCTGTTGAGGCTCAGAAGTCGAAGGAAGAGAAAAAGGAGATACAGGAAAAGGTCGAGACCTAGCCGGGTCTTGATAAGCCCAATCTGTCTTATGACAAGGGAGACTGTTCGAAAGACGTCTTGTCCGGAGATTGTCGGCACACATGGAGGATTGGATACATGACCATTACCGCAGACCAGGTTAAACATTTAAGAGACAAAACCGGGGCGGGGATGATGGACTGCAAGAGAGCTTTGGAGAAATCCGGCGGTGAGCTGCAAAAAGCCATCGATTACCTGAGAGAGCAGGGCATCACCAAGGCCACGCAGAAGGCTTCGAGGGTCGCCAAAGAGGGAATGATCCTTTCTGCCATCCGCGAAGAGAGCAAGCTGGGAGTGCTGGTAGAACTTAACTGTGAAACGGATTTCGTGGCACGCACCGAGGACTTCAGGGGGCTGGCCAGGGAGACGGCGGCCTGGATCCTGGAAAACAAGCCCGATGACATAAGCCAGGTTGCCGAATCGATGAAGGACCGCACCAACCAGGTCATAGCCAAGTTGGGAGAGAACATTAATCCCAAGAGGTTCGCTCTTTTTAACCTGGACCAGAAATCGCAAGGTCTGATCTTTAGCTACATTCATCCCGGGGACAAGCTGGGCGTCTTGCTCCAGCTCAAATGCCAGAAAGAGGCATCGACGGGCGACGAGGGATTCAGACAGTTGGCCAAGGATATTTCCATGCAGATTGCAGCCACCAATCCCCTGGTGGTCGCCCGGGAGCACCTGAAACCCGAGATAATCGAAAAAGAGAAGGACATATATCGTACCCAGGCCAAGAACGAGGGAAAGCCGGAGAAGATAATCGAGAGAATCGTGCAGGGCAAGCTGGAGAAGTACTTCCAGGAGGTCTGTCTGCTGGAACAGCCCTTCGTCAAAGATCAGGACCGATCCGTAAGACAGAGAATCGAGGAGGCTCAAGGCAAGTTGGACGAAGAGATACAGGTGGGGAAGTTCGTCAGGTTCCGGCTGGGGGATGAGACAGGCTGACAGCCGGCTGCGCGAGGTGTCCGTGGCGCCAGCGATCTTACGCTCGCCGCGGGCTGGCCGTG
>CAYFQZ010000336.1:0-6419 GCA_964345305.1 uncultured Ignavibacteria bacterium
GATCTCAAGGAAGAAGGGAGCATTGGCGCAACTCACCTCATCCAGTGTCAGATTGAGTGGCGGGCTGGGGCTGGCAGGATCGTAAGCCGAATCTTCGTCAATGCTGAAGGTTTGGTTAAACCAAGCACGGCCAGGCACCGGCGTCAGCGTATCTGGAGGCTGCACCAGAGTGTCGATAAGGGTATCCACGCTCAGGAGATTGATCTTGATCTCCACCGGCCAGACGAATGCCTCAGGGCCGTGCAGATAACAGTGCACGTTGGTTATCTTGAACGGATAAGTGTTCTCGAAACCGCAGTTCTCCGGATCCATGTAAACCGCTATGCCATCTCCGGCGCCGAACTGATCGAAGTAATAGGACGGGGGGGTGGTGTCATATTGAATTATGCAGAAGCCGGCTTCGGCAGCCGGCCAGAAGGCGGGCTGATCCACGGCAAAAGGCGCAATGGGAACGGGCTGTTTTCTTTCAAAACCGTGCCCGGTGGAGTTGCTCCCGAATGCAAGCCATACGGACAGCGAGAAGACACAGAAAATGGGACGCAGTTGACCGCTCAATTTGCTCCTTTCCATCTTGTTTACGCATGAGTATATGAAGTGAGTTTACAAAAAACAAGAAATTTGTGCCGTTTCAGCGCAAGGCGGATGTGACTGTAAGGAAAATATTGGGAATCGAGGGACAATCCCAGCCGGACCGTAGGTCGGATACGTCCGCAGGACTATCCGACATTTGACTCTTGTGCCCCTGATATTGGAGATCCCCCATGTTGGCAGCGGATACCCTGTCCGCTATCAGAAAGCATCACGGACGAGGGCGTCCGCGACGGACAGAGTTTCTTAATCCTTACCAATGGCTCTTTCGTACTTCGCCTTGGCGATGGAATAGTCCGAGAGTGCCTGAAGATAGTTTGTCTCCGCCACGGTCAGGGCAAACTCGGTGTCCATCAATTCCAGATTGGTCAGCACACCCTTCGCATATTGGATGTTGGCTATTCTCAGACTCTCCTTGGCCTGTTTCACGTTCTCCTGCTGAGAGATAATGTTTTCCCGGGCCAGGCTCAGATCGGAGATGGCCTGGCTGATCTCCAGCCGAATCAAATCCTTAATTTGCCTTTCGGTGATGTCCAGTTGCTTCAGGTCCGATTTCGCTCCCCTCACCTTGGCTCTGGTCAGAAAGCCATCAAAGATGGGAAAACTCAAAGCCAGGTTGAAATTCCAATCGGTTTCCCACTCATCCTCGCTGTAGAAAGGCCTCTTGTATTCGTAGTTGGCACTTCCGAATAAGGAGGGCTTGTTGCCTGCCTTTGCTATGGCCAGAGCTTTCTGTCCCATCATCCTCTGTTGCGTCGTCAGCTTCAGTTCGGATCGATTCTCGAGGGCGAACTCCTCCGCCTGAGACTGGTCCACCTCGACCGGCTCGAACTCAAGGCTCCCCTCCAGAATCACCGTATCGCGCAGGCCTATCCCCAAAAGGTTCTTCAGATTGTCCAGGCTCAGTTGATAGAGATTCTTTGCTTGCACCAAAGCAGGCTTGGCATTGGCCAACTGCACCTTAACCCTCAGCACGTCAAACTCGGAGGCATATCCTTTGTCGTACCTGTCCTGAACCGTTCGCAGGTGGTCCTCAATCCTGGCAATCGACCCCTCCCTAACTCCGATCAGCTCGCGGGCCAGGAGAATATTATAAAACAGATTGGTGACATTGAATTTGACCTCTTGCCGAATCTTTCTGTATTCCTCTCTGGTAAGGGAGAGGCCATACTTGGAGATGTCGTACCTGTTCTTGATCCGTCCCCAGGTGAATAGGGGTTGCTGCAGGGAGAGTCTCAGGTTATAATTGTTCTCGCTGCCCACTTTGAAGCTCATTCCCTGGAAACCATATTCCGGCACGTTGCCCAAATGCGTGTAACTGCCGCCCAAGGAGAGTTGCGGAAAAAATCCCGAGCGGGTTTCTTCTATCTTGTATTCCGCCGCATTTGTTTTTTCCTCCAACTGCAGCAGGGTTTTGTTGTTCTCATAGGCCGTATTGAGACATTGATCCAGACTCAAAGTGTGGCTTGCACCCCAGCTTGTCGAGAATCCAGCGGCCACAAACATCATGGACACGATCGATCGGGTGAACTTGCGATTCATCATCTGCTCCCACGCAATCCTGGCTTGGCAGCCGCAGGTAGCAGCGTGCTAACATACGCACCCTGAAGGCGCGGCTGCCAGTTTATACTATCTCCTCCAGCGGCAAAACCAGCATCCTTATGCCCTCCTGGGGGAACTCTTCCCTGATTCTTCGCACCCCCTCCGCCACGGAGTCTTTCTTTTCGTTCTCCAGGGAGAACATCAACGCGACGTTAACCGAGGGCCAAACCTCGTCATCGAAGTGGGGGCCCGTCTCTCCCACTCCCTTCACCTTCTCCCAACGGGTGTAGTGATCCACCTGGTTGGCCTGCAAGAGCTCCTTTACCTCCGGCTCCAAGGGGCTGTTGAATATCAAAAAGACCAGTTTCATCATAATCTCACGCTCGTTTTCAAATCCAGGTCACCGTGCGAACTGTCTTCTTTTCAATCTCTCCTCAAAGACTGTATATAAGGTCGGGATGAAGATCAGAGTGAGGGCCATAGAGATCAAAAGGCCACTGATAACCGCCACCGCCAACGGTGAATACATTTCACCACCCTCTCCAAATCCCAGAGCCATGGGAACTAAAGCCAGCATGGTGGTGAATGAGGTCATAAGAATGGGACGTAGACGGGTCCTGCCGGCATTGACCACCGCATCATGGAGCTTCAGCCCGCGCCTCCTGAGGATATTGGTGTAGTCGACCAGAAGTATGGCATTGGAGACCACAATCCCCGCCATCATGATCATTCCCACGAAGGAAAGGATGCTGATGGTCTTGCCGGTCAAAAACAGTCCCCAGATCACCCCGATAACTCCCAGCGGCACGGAGAACATGACCACGAACGGGTCCAGCAACGATTCAAACTGTGCTGCCAAGACCATGTAGATCAACACGACCGCCAGAATAAGGGCAAACAACAATACCTGGAAAGACTCCTTCTGCTCTTCGTAGGCTCCGGTAATGTCCACGATGAAGTTCTCCGGCACCTGAAGGGTTCTCCCTATCCTGGTTTCCACCTCAGCCGCCACCGTTCCCGGCGCCCGACCATGAGCCTGGGACGTCACCAGGATGGTTCGCTCCTGGTTCTTGCGGTCGATCTTGACCGGCCCCTTCGTCTTTACCACCTCAGCCAGGTTGGAAAGAGGAATCTGTCTACCCCCGGGGGCGGTGATGAACATCCGATCCAAATCCAACAGATTCTTCCTGTCCTCTTCTCTCAACTGGACCAGGACATTATACTCCTTGCCCAGTTTCGGGTCGCGGAACAGTGAGGCCACGGTGCCCTTTATGTTGGTCTGGATGGTATGGGCCACCTGGCCCAGGGTCAATCCCAGCGCGGCGGCCCGATCCCGGTTAATTTTGACCTGTATCTCAGGCAACCCCTCTTCGCGCATTATCCTGACGTCTCTGCTCCCCGCAGTCTGCTCCACGATCTTTTTTACCTCCTCGGCCAAACCACGGGCCGTCTCCATATCGTAGCCTCGTATCTCCACCACGATGGGAGCGGCAGCTGCCCCGAAGCTGGTCATCTCCTGGGTCAACCCGGCGGACCGCAGGTATATCTCGGCATCGGGAATATCCTTGAACTTTAGGCGCAGAATCTCCATGATCTCGAACATGGAACGATCCCTCCGGCTCCGATCCACCAGGCTCACCTCCAGATTGGCGGCGTGAGAGCCGGTTATGTCCTGAAAGATGGAAGAGAGAGCTTGCCAGCCTTCACCCTCGACGCCCCCTCTGACCATTATGGTTTTCAACTCGGGAACGTCCTGGATGATGATGTTCTCCATCTGAGCTATGACCTGCTCGGTGCGCTTCAGCTCGGTTCCCACAGGCATCTTCAGGGAGACCTGGAACTGCCCTTCGTCCATCTGAGGTATGAATTCCGCCCCGATGAGGTTCATCAGGGGCACGCTGGCGACGAAGGCTAAGATCACTCCCAGGACGACGATGGTCTTATGGGTTATGCACCAACTCAGGACCTTGTGGTAATGATCGTCCACCGCATCAAAGAACTTCTGGCTCAATTGGAAGAGTTTTCCTTTGGAGGAGAGAGCACCGGGGTTTGCCAACCTCTGCACCTTGAGAAACTTCGATGACAGAAGGGGAATTAAGATCATGGCCACAAAATAGGACGCGGCCAAGGACATGATCACGGTATAGCCCATGGGGCGGAACAAGATTCCCACCATCCCCTTGACGAAGAATATGGGAACGAAGACGATGATGGTGGTGGCGGTGGCCGCCAGCACTGCGGTCGAGACCTCGCTGGCGCCCACCACTGCAGCCTCGGCGGGCCTCTCACCTCGCTGTCGATGGCGGAAGATGTTCTCCAACACCACGATGGCGTCGTCCACCAACCTGCCGATTCCCAGAGCCAATCCGCCCAAGGTGGTGATGTTCAAGGTCATCTCGCCGAAGTAGATCAGCACGAAGGTGACCAGAACCGAGACGGGAATGGCAACCGAGATGATCAGGGTGCTGGAGAAGCTTCTTAGGAATATCAGGATAATTATGATTGCCAGAAGGCCGCCTTCCAGAGCGGACCTCTCGACATTGCCGACGGATTTCTTGATGTAATCCGAGCTGTCCCACACCAGATCTATCTTGGTGCCCTGGGGCAGCTCCCTTGTGACCGCCTCCAGGGCCTTCTTAACCCGATTGGCCACGGTCACCGTATTTGCCTGGGATTCCTTCTGTACCAGCATGGCTATGGCGGGTGCTCCTCCCACTCTTACCACGCTGGTCTGTTCCTTGTAGTCGTCTCTTATGGTGGCCACGTCTCTCAGCCGTATGGGAATGCCCTGGTGATTGGAGACGACCACATTCTCCAGCTGTGAGGGATGGGTAAACTGTCCCGTGGTCCTGACCAGAAAGTCCTTCTGCCCGAATTTGAGATGTCCTGCAGGAAGATCCAGATTCGAGGCTCCTATGGCGGCTATGATCTGGTTGACCGACAGCCCCAGAGCCTCCAGTCGGGCACGGTCGATGTCGACCTTTATCTCCCTCTCCTGGCCTCCGATGGGAAAGGCTGCTGCCACCCCGTCCAGCCTTTCCAGCCTGGGCTGAATGATCTCCTCGGCATAGTACCGCACCTCGGCCTGGCTTAAGCCTTCGCCGGATACGCCCAGAAATATGATGGGCATCATGGAGGGATCGAATTTGATGACCGAGGGACTTTCCACCTCGTCGGGCATGCGGTAGCGGACCATGTCCACCGCCTGTCTCACGTCCGCAGCCGCCACGTCCATATCCGATCCCCAGTCGAACTCGGCCATCACCACACAGGCCTCTTCCAGAGAATAGGAATAGATGTTCTTGAGGTTCTTGGTGGCGGCCAACGCATTCTCCAGGGGCTTGGCCACCATGCTTTCTATCTCGGAGGGCCCGGCGCCTTCGTAGCCTGCCACCACCATCACCACGGGCAGGTCTATGTCGGGCAAAAGATCGATGGGGAGCAAAGCAAAAGAGATTATTCCCAGGATAATGAAAATGATAAATATCATGGAGACCATCACCGGTCTCCTGATGGCGAACTTGGGTAGAAACATTACTCCGCCCCTCCCTGCAGGATCCTCACCGGGTCACCGCTTGAGATTCTGTGGTGCCCTTCCACGATCAGGGTATCGCCTGCGGCAAGCCCCGTTTTAACCTCCACCAGCTCTCCTTGATCTAAGCCCGTCTCGATAGTCCGCGACTGGGCCTTTCCGTCTGTCACGGTGAATACCTCTTTGCCTTCACTTCGCTCCAGTACTGCGTAAGCAGGTATCAGGAGGGCATCTTCGGTCTGTCTCATCACTATCTCCACCTGGGCAAACATGCCCGGCTTGAGCCTGTGATTTCGGTTGGGAATGGTGACCTCGACCGATGCGGTTCTGGTCATGGGACTGATGGTGGGGCTGATCAAGGTTATCTTTCCGGAGAATCTCTCGTCGGGATAGGCATCCACCGAGATATTGGCCTTTTGATTGAGTTTTATCTTGGCGAAATCTCTCTCAATGACGTGCACCACCACCTTCACCCGGTTCATGTTTACGATTCGCAGTATGGCGGTTCCCATGCCTGGTCCTGGATCAGGTGGACTGACCCTGGCCCCCTTATCCAGATAAACCATTCCCACGATGCCCTCAACCGGCGAGGTGACCTCGGCAGGCTGAAACTTGACCCCGTCGATGTCCCGGTCGATCACAGCCAGCACCTGATCCGGCTTTACCTTCTGCCCCTCCTCCACCTTCAGTTGAATCAGCTTCCCCGAAGCTTTAGGGTATACGTCTATCTCCTCTATTCCCTGGACGTCTCCGGTGA
>CAYFQZ010000337.1:0-1532 GCA_964345305.1 uncultured Ignavibacteria bacterium
GGAAGACATCCGGAACATAGCAGAATACGACTTTGCCCTAGACATTCATATGACCATAGACCAGATCGTTCCGAAGGGCGATACGGTGTTCTGCGAGCTGATCGAGATGAATGACTGGCTCGAAGTCTCACAGATCGACGAAGCCTTCTATTCTGCGAGATTCGTGTTCCAGCGCGGTTTGATCAAGCATATTGGAGGGACGCCCACCCCCGAAACGGAGAAGGCTTTTGCGGAGGTGCTCACTCCCCTGATGGAGTGGGCTTCGAAACACAAACCCGAGCAGCTGGCCGAGATGATGCCGGAAGGCAAGTTCGCCTACCACGCCGAGAATGCGGAGAAATCTCTGGCTCTTCTGCGCGAATGGAAAGAGGCTACCAAGTCTGAGGAGGATTTGTAGGTCGGAAGTTCAAACCAAGACGTGAAAGCGGGCGCCAGGTGAGGGTAAGCTCTCGGATGAGTAAAGGATGGGCTGGAGTTTCGACGATTAGACTACCGGTCCGCAGGTTGCGGAAACTTGAAATGACGGATGATATTGTCGACAGACTCCTGAATTCGGAAGAGCCGTCCGTGCGGTTCAAGGTCTCGGTGAAGGTTTTGGGCCGGAAGTTGGAGTCCACCGAAATCAAGAGGCTTCAGCAGGAAATAAGATCGTCCCCCCGGGTGAAGTTGCTCCTCTCAGAGAGGAGCAGGGACGGAAGAATCCCGTTTCATGCCTACAAGAAATGGCATGGAGCTCATTGGGTTCTCTCAGTCCTTGCGGATATCGGATATCCGCCCGGGGATCGATCGCTCCTTCCCTTAAGGGAGCAGGTTTACGAATGGCTCCTCTCCGAGAAGCACGAGAAGGGTATTAAGACCATAAATGGCCGCACAAGAAGATGCGCTTCTCAGGAGGGAAACGCCGTCTACTATCTTCTCAGGCTTGGTCTGAGGGATGACCGGACCGAAGAATTGGCCGGACGGCTGATCAGGTGGCAGTGGCCGGATGGCGGGTGGAATTGCGACAAGAATCCGCAAGCGGCGAAATCGTCATTCTGGGAAAGCCACCTCCCGCTCAGGGCGCTGGCGCTTTATGCCCAACTGACCGGGGACGGACAATCCCGGCAGGCAGCAGAGCGTGCCTCAGAGCTCTTTCTGAGGCGCAGACTATACAAAAGGTTG
Source organism: uncultured Ignavibacteria bacterium (assembly GCA_964345305.1). GTDB lineage: Bacteria > Zixibacteria > MSB-5A5 > MSB-5A5 > SM1-73 > SM23-73-3. Next base: position 1,162 of record CAYFQZ010000337.1, read on the forward strand.
AAAGATGGCCAGCCCATGAACGATGACTTTGTGAAGCTGCACTATCCTTGCTACTGGCGCTATGACATTCTTCAAGGGCTGAAGGTTGTGGCGGAGGCCGGTTTTATCAAAGACCAACGGTGCCAAGAAGCTTTGGATCTTCTGGAATCCAAGAGGCTTCCCGATGGTGGATTTCCCGCTGAAGGAAAGTACTATCGGGTGTCAAAAAGAGCCCCTACCGGTCGCTCTCTGGTCGATTGGGGAGGTGTCCGTAAGAGACGGACAAACCAGTTCGTAACGGCAGATGCTCTCTATGTGTTGAAGGAGGCGGGAAGGTTGGGGTAAGACAGACAATTATGCTAACAAATAGACGGAGTCGTCTGAAGGGTGGA
>CAYFQZ010000338.1:0-6001 GCA_964345305.1 uncultured Ignavibacteria bacterium
GCACGGCTAAAGGGATGCTTCTGGGATGTGCCGGAATAGCCACGAGTGAGACGGATGCGCCATGTCTGCTGGGAGACGCCTACAGGAACTGCGTCTTGCAGTATGTGCAGAAAGGACTCGACCCTGTCCTTTTTGAAAGAATCTCGTCAGGCTACGATACCTTGGTAACGAACGTTGAGAGTTTCGAGGACATGGCTGACGAGAGCAACACAAGGTTTGAGGCAAACACAAGATGGTTTCTGGATATCAAGAGACGTAAAGCCTGCAATTTTTATATTATCGATAACACGGACATCTGTCGTCCCGAGTTAAACATGTTACTCAAATTGTGTGTTTCTCCTCTACCTGAAGGTAAGGTACACTTGAAATACGAATGCATGTATATTCCAATCCCTGGGTAAGTCAAGGTAGGACCGGGATAGCAAGTTAGAAAGATCGACTTCGACGCTAATCAATCTTGTGGAACGGATTATAACAGAAAACCGGTGATCGAACTTGCGCATCTAATACCGAGTACGTGCCCATGACAGCCCGCCAACCACCAAGCAGTATCCCGCAGTTCTCTCTCAGAACCTTGTCTCTATCATCAAGTATCCTGTCCAGACGACCTCCATAGTCAAGAAGCCGATGGACGCCATCCGAAGTATCGATGACCTTTATTGAATAGCCACCGCTCAAAGCCTCTTTTACGAACACTTGCCTGATGGGATCAAGTTTCTTGTATAACTTGACTGAGTTCGGCAGGCAGACCAGAACGAACAACCCTATGATTGCACAAAACGTAATTCCAACGCGCTTGGCCACCACCCATTTATATAACTTCCTAATTACGATATCCTCAATTATGTCACCGTCAATTCCGCCATCTTTGGCCAGCTTCAGAAGCGAGAAATACTCAATCTTGCCTTTGTGAAGATGCGGAGCAATATTCAGCGTTTCTGTTTTACGTGGTGTCCTGCGTCTGGCCAGGTGCAGAACTCTCTTCGCCTCACGCTTGCTGAATCTCGATCCGTAATCCTTCATCTCGACCTCCTCTGGCCTTGCAGTTGACCCACGATCCAAGGCGGAGCAAACCTCAATCTGGTCAGCGCGAGCCTCCCTCAAGGAACGAGTCTTCTCGCCATTTAATAGTCAATCTCTGCTGTCCTGTGCCCGAAGTCAAGGAAAAACCTCTGGACAAGACTCTTCATAGTGAAGGAGACCGGGGTCCCGTCATATTGCTCGTGGATCAGACATCGTCTCCGGCTAATCACCGCATGTCACGGTCAGGATGAATATCAGAATCGGAAGTACAAGAACCAACGTCATGAACACGATTATGGTAACCCATCCCCAGAGGATCGGGTGCTGGGTCCTGTCAGTCTTCTCGATAAACTTGCAGAGCTTGTAGGGCAGCCGGAACTTCAGAGTGGCGGTCCGTACGCCCCACAGATAGAAGACAAATACGATGAGGACTAGTACGATATCCAGGACATCAGGCATAAGTGCTCTGCGGAAGAATTCACGTCAGCTTACTTCGATTTCCCCCGTGTTGCCACTTCCTTTAGCTCGCTGACGATCGCATCAAGTCTTTCGCGGCAGTAAGCTCGATACAAGTCATTGAACTGCCCGTTCCTATCCCTTGGTTTCGACCTGAAAAGGTACCTGGAACCCTCATCGATGTCAAGCCAAAACACACCTTCGCGCAGTTAGGAGATCATATCTCATTGGTGAGGTGTGGCTGACTTGATCAGATCAAGGAGAGGGGTGGGCATGAAACGATTCTCCGTTTTGCCGCGGTCTGTCATCTAGAGCGGAGGAAATTGTCGGGTAAAATCAAGCCGTGCGCTGGAGAGATTACCTCTTGACTTCCTCTGTTTCAACCAGGACGACAAATGAGCGGTCCGAGGCGAGCATCGCGTTCAGAAATCCTTTGTAATCGTCGTAGGCTGCCGGCAAGAGCTCTCTCTGAGTTATGGTTTTGGTGCGCCTATAGATGAGTCGATTATCGTCAACCTGATAGCGCGTCGTAAAGGAACCGAAAGGCGAGGTAATGTCTCGGTCCTCCGGAACAACCTTCGTCACTAATTTACCGGGAAGATCCAAGGTAAGTTCATCCTCGGCAGTGTACAGGTATCTGTATTTCACAGGGTACTTCCTCTCCTCTTCTCCGGGGATGTCATCTGCGTCAACGCGTGATAGAAGATTCAAATTGAGTAGGAGCTCATCTGCAGACCTGGTCGCGTAGTTGTTCAGCTTGACAGTAAATCCGACTGAAAAGGGCATGTCCAAATCGGGGACACATGCAAAATTAGAACTGAGCAGAGTGTGATTAGGAGCATAGTTGCCAACTAAGCGACTCAGCCATTCTTTTTTCTCGGTCGCATCGTACGAATTTAGAAGGCCTCGATAGTATGACTCAAAGTTGCCCGTCGCAGAAACGGTCCCCTCAACCGTAATCGATCCGTCCACTGCCAGCGTGGCATGAAGCGATCTACTGAGCCTGTTCTCGTCCGCGGGGCTGGTCGGCGTTGTAACGAGTTCGGCGGTGTCCTCCATCACTACCAGAGACTGGCATCCTTCATCCTGGCTCGGCAACTCTCCGAAGGGACAGTGGGCGCAGGTGCAATCCAACCAGAGCGTGTCATTTTTTATTGGAACGCAGGCGACGACATGATTGAACTGATTTGAGGGAAAATCAGCCAAAACCTTACCCTCATCTCCCGTTCTTATGAGAACCGGAAATGCCTTCGTTCCCACGGCCCCGAGCATTGCTATGAAAAGGGTCGAGAGGTCTTTGCAGTCCCCGTAACCAGTCGCTAGAACCGACTCCGCTTCACGAGGCTTATAGCTGCCCACACCCAGCTCAATGGCTACATATCTGGTTTTGCGCTGAAGATACTGGTATATGGTCTTGACGGTATCCTCAGCCGAAGAACACTGAGCCACCGTCTCTTCGGTCAGCCTAAGGGACTCTTTGGAGAGCTTGTACTGTTTGCGGGCCAGAGAGGCGTACCATTCCCCAAGGTGCTCCCAGGAATCTGTACAGCCTTTGTAGCCGCCAAGATTAAACTCCGCCGGTTGAAAAAACACGGCCATCATGTGGTCTCTCTTGGGCGGCATCTGGTCTTCAACTTCAAACGCTGGCACCTGCGTCAGTTCGAAGACTAATTGACGCCTTCCATTTTCCGCCTTCTCGACGGGCTCAATCTCCAGGTTGTGCCGGTACATCTGAAAAACGAAATCCTTTGGAACAGTTAGGGTGTAGACGGAGCGTTCAACGGGGACATCCAATTGTGGAAACCAGCTGGGCCAATAAAAGAGGCTCCGGTATTTGATCTCATAACTATATTCCAAACTATAAGGAAATTTGGTAGCACTCAAACTGAAGTACTTCGCTCTGTCGTCTGTGTAGAGCACGTAACCGGGCACCAAAGCTGACTCGTGGATATCCTCCTTCTGAAGTTTCTTTATGACTGCACCGTCAAAGTCCCTCAACTCAGCCTTCAATTTGTCGACCTTAATGAACTTGTTGAGTGTGGTGAGAACTGACCCGTAGCCCCTGCCCGCCTCCGAATATATGCGGAAAATTCTATGGACCCGGAGAACTCCGCTATTCGCACCTCGGACAGTGAATTCTCGCTCGTCCAACTCGCATCCGGCACCTTCCTCGGGCAGACTTTCATCGGCGACTGAAACCTTTGCACGGCCAGAGAAGCAAATGCTCCAGGTGAACCAGATCGTCAACAGCAGAAGCACTGCATACATAGGTAGCCTGGAAGCCCAGTTTGACTTCCTCTCGTTGATTTGGTCGGTTGTCTTCAATCTCGATACTCCTTGCGAAATGTCGTATGCTTCCCTACTGTCGGCTGATCACTGCTTCCTTGTGAGGACGACTTGGAGTTGGTCTGCAATCACGATTCCGTGGTAGAAGTCGCGAATCTCCTTATACTGCGTGGTAGGAAACGCAAGTTTGTTTACCGTTAACTCGCGGTGACATTTGAGGATGCCGTCTTCAAGAGAGAATGTCTTTCTGAATTCTGCTCCATCCATGACTCCATAGACATTCTTCGGCAAGTCCCTGACATCCAGTCCGCTGGGAATCGCAAGTTCGGTGTCCTCTATGTGGACAAAAGGATAGCCAAAATCGATGGTGAATTTGCGATCTTCGCTATCGAATGGATTCGATTCTAAGCGAGTGAAAAGAGTAGGATTGACATACCAGTCCTCCGCCGCCATTTGAGCATATTGAGGAGCAGAAAAGTCCAAGCTCAACTCCAGCGGACAGTCGGCGCTGTCCAGCCGAGCCAGGGCCACTTGGCCCATGGTTGCAGACGGGATCGAGTTCAGCAGCTCGTCTTTTACAAAGGCTTCTTTGCCTTTCTCCTGAATCCGCTCTCGAACCGTGAGATTAGGATATCCAGCGTAGGTTACGAAGCTGCTGCAGGCAAAACCGCCATCCTGTGCTACGCTCCCCCTTGTAATGATGTGCCTTCTGCTGATGACTTCCGGTCTGGGAAGACTGATAACGTGACTCTTGTCCCCATCCAGCAGGAGACCATACTCCCCGAGATCCGCCCCTGGCAATATCCCGAACGGACAACGCCTGTCCACGGCGTCCAGATAACAATGCGTTTCGCCTAGCTTGGCCCGGACAATGAGGTGGTTGAAGTGAATCAAGCCCGGTTTCAGCTTGAGAACCCTGCCGTTACTGCGCGTGCTGATCAACACAGGCTCTGCTTCGATTCCTGCGTGCTCCAAGAGCTTCAAAAGCAGATAATTATTCTCCGTGGCTGTCCCTTCCTTGCGATCCAGGATCTTTCGGAGGGATTTCTCGTCGAGATTGAAGATTCCTCTTTCTCCGTTCCAGTCGATCTCTTTGCGCACAAAATCATAGATCTTCACGGCCTTTGCCGAGTCGGTGGGAGCCCCCTCGATCAACTCCGATGCTTTATTCTTTACCTTTGACTTGTCGTACTTGAAGCTCTTGTAGATCGTATCTGCCAACTCGCCGCACTCCGCCCAAGTATCGATCGGGTCGCGCTTCTCGGAATATGGGTTCTTCCAACCCGATTGCTCAAAATAAACGGCAGTGCGGTAGTCGTCGAGACAGATTACGTAGGGTTCTTCTCTGATCGGAGGAACATTTTCAAACGTCCAGATATACTCCATACCCCCAAGTGCGTCCTCCATTCTCGGCTCGGTCTTCGCCCTTTCCGCGTTCTTGAAGAAATAGGAATACAACCACCCCCGCTCCAGTTTCAGAGTGACCTGGGAGAGTTTGGTGAATATGTCGTTCTGAAAAAACCAGGGCCCCAGAACGTACGTGTACTTGGTACGCTTACCGTAGCGATATTCAAACACGCATCCCTCTTCCACGGCCGGCAACGCGAACACCATTTCGTTCCAATCTTCACCTTTCTTGGTGAAAACCTGGTCCGGATCCAGATAGAATTTTCTGCGGTCTGGAGTGACGGTGTATCCCTCCAGGTCTATCACCTTTTCCCCCCGGTGGAATAGTATTGAGACGTTCGCCGATTCGGTTCCCCTCTTTGTCAGGACCTTCACCCTTCTGTGTCGAGCGAAGGCGTGTGGAGTGACGGCCCCGAAGTCAAATAGAATAACTGCATCCGCGTCCGGGTCCTCCGGGATGGAGGTCATTTGCAGCTCTTCATCTGTGACTTTTCCGAATTCCTGGCTTGGCTCTTCCGAGCCAAGAGAAATCGTCATTGCCAGAGTGAGAGCTAAGATAAATGCACTTAACCGCATTGCTAGAACCTCCTGAATTTGAGATTCCTTGAGTTCGTATCAAACTGGCTCAAGAAGCACCACATTCCCCTGGCATGTTCAATGCAGTTTTCACGTATATTATAGGTAATCGCTCGATAGAAGTCAAGGGTTTTCTTTCAGGCGGCTTCACCCTGCAAGCACGGTATCCTGCCCTGAAGAATCAGCCTTTGATATTACGCCCACAATCTCCAGATATTGCCTTTTCAAGCTTCTGCTCGATCTTGCCAAGGGT
>CAYFQZ010000339.1:0-5454 GCA_964345305.1 uncultured Ignavibacteria bacterium
GCCTCAGAGTCCGGCTGTGGGTTGAAGCAGCCACCCAACGATTCATTGAACCGCCTTCCATAGCTTCCCAGAATTCCCCAGTTGGTTTGACACACGTTTATGCTGCCCGCCCGCTGAACCCTCTGCTGTTCGTTTGGAAAGACAACCGAATCTGTAACGGTAGCACCGGCCTTACCGAAAAACGGCCCGGTTTGCGGCGGCCCCATGAATGCGGCGGATGGGGAGAACAGCCAGACCACCACTGTGGGGAACGAGACTGCCATACACATAATTCGTATCCAGAGTTTCATCCTGCCCCTCCCCATTAAAAAAAGAGACAATTCTAGGGTTCCATCAGCTTCTGTCCCGTCGGTATGGCCTGTTACCTGGCTACTCATCTGTGGCTCCACGCTTCTCAGGTGCAAGACCCGAGAGTACGCAATCTGTCTTGCCCGGCTGTGAGTGATGACCAATCTCTAACGCACCAATGCCATCCTTTTCGTCTGGCTCAGCTCTCCCAGCTTGAGTTGATAGAAATATATGCCACTTGCCACGTCATTTCCGTTGTGGTCTTTTCCGTCCCACACCACCTCATACCTCCCCGTTCTCTGTGGTTCATCCACCAGAGTTCTCACCGCCTGCCCCAGTATGTTGTAGATTGTCAGGCTCACCGGTACAGGCTGGTCGTGACCCTCGGCAATGTTGTAACCTATTTTGGTATCTGGATTGAAAGGATTGGGGTAGTTCTGCGAGAGTGAGAAGTGAGCCGGAATACTCCGCTCCGACTCCTCGACACTTGTGGGAACGCGCGACAGACTGTCGTAAAGCCATTGGGCCACCAGGGCCTTGTGGACAAGATCAGAGAAATAGACATGGGCGTAAAAGGAATCAGGATTGGCAGGCAGATTCTGTCCGTTGTCGGGATCGATGTGGAAGCTCTCTCCCATCACGTACGCCACGGCAAAGTGTATGCTGTCGCCTGGACTGAGCGGATCGAATGGGCCGAAAGACAGCAGAAAACGCGTGTCTTTTCCGTCGGCGAAATCGTCACATACCTCGCTGGAACCGAGCCAGCCTTCCTCCGGGTGCTCGGATGGCCAGGTGCAGGAATAAGCCTGGTCGTAGTCGATCTCACCATTTGACATGATGAAGTACTTGGAACAATCTCCGCCTGGAGTCCCCAAAGCATGATGAGGGAAGAAGCTGTCACCCACTGCGTAACAGTTCTGCTGTGCCCATATGCCCTGGTTGTCGGCCTTCCAGGGACCCCAGTCGTAAGGAATCCCAGCGATACTGGATATCCACCAGTTGTAGGAAAATTCGACGTCGGCTCGGGAGACGTCCAGGATCTTTGCACCGATTACGCTGCGAACGGTCCAGTGCAATCCGTCCTCGCAGTCTACCCAACCATCATTATCCGCCGCCCAGGCAATACTGACTTCTTGAGTGTCTCCAGGTGCGACCTCGTAGCGCTTCAAGAAGCCTGTTATGTCGTCAAAGCATGCCTGAGAGCCATAGGGACGTTCGAAATCGCAGATGTCGGTATCGAGGAACAGACCGACGTAAACATCGGTAAGCGCTTGCTCGCCGATGTTTCTTATCAGGGATTCTGCAATGATGAGATTGCTGAGCTCGGGCTCCGCCCAAGAGTGTGTCTTCTGGATCACTTCTACACCCAAAGGCCGATGCCAGCGTCGGTCAATGTCGTTCCAGAAGGGATAGCGATCCCAAATTGTCTCCCACACGAGCGTGTCGGTCCAATGCGCTATGATGTCTTGATCTGAGACGGCGGTAGGTGAGTAACACGTGGACTCGAATATCCTGCTGGACTCCTCTATTGCCCCCAATGGGGCAGGTCTGTCAGGCCACATCTCATAGTTCCAGTGCCAGCCGTCCCAGCCCACGGAGACGTAAGGGAAATCCTCCAGCTTTGCGCCAACCCACAGAGCGCCCACGAATAGGTAATCAAGTCCTGAGTCTTTTGGGAACTCAAAAGAAGGCGCGGGCACCTCGGAATCTGGATCCGGATTGAAACATCCACCTTTCGACTCGTTCCACCTTCTTCCCGAACTGCCCCAAAGACCCCAGTTCGTTTGACACATGTTTATGCTGCTCGCCCTCTGAACCCTCTGCTGCACGTTGGGAAGGACAACCGAATCTGCAGCGATGGCGCCAAGCTTCCCGGAAGGCGACCCGCTTTCTTGCGGCCCAACGAATGCGGCAGATAGGGAGAAGAACGAGACAACCGCTATTAGAAACGAGACTGCCACACAGGCAATTCGTATGCAGAGTTTCATTCTGCGCCTCCCCACGAGAAAAGGATGTATCCTTTCTTACTGTAATACGATCGTCAATACTACAGGAGGCAAGATTTGTGCCAAGTTCTGGCCGGAGACGCTGGGAGCGAACAGCCCGCATTTCTCTATGAAATGTAAGGGATTGGAAAGGAGGATCTCTTCGCAAGAAGATGCTTTTTCAAACGATTCGCGATAAGTGGCGAGCCTGTTTGGTCGAGGACTACCAATAGTCGAACATGCTACTTAACCATAAGAGCTTACGGAAGTCGTCAGCTTTTGCGTGTCACACGAGGAATTTTCTGACGCCGGACACATCGAGGATGACCGGCTTCAGATCAAGCCGGGAAAGGTCGAGGGGTTAGCGAGCGTGGTGGTTACTTCCCTTTGGTCTTCTCTATTATCTCCTCAGCCAGCGAAAGCGCCACGCCGGAGAGCATGACCTCCACCCCGAGCTTGGTGAAGTCCCCCGATAGCAGTTCTCGCTTGACATTGGCGTAAAGCGAACAGGCGGCTTGGCTCTCCACCACCAAACCGGAGACCTTTCCTGCAGATTCACCAACAAACGTGACCTCACCCAACTCCTTGCTGGTGACGTAACCGGAACAGGTGTGCAGTTGGAGATGGGCGTTGGAGGTGTAGACTACCACCATGGGGCCCTTGCCTTTTCCCAGAGCTACCTCGGGATAGATCTGCAGAATGAGCGTTCTCCGTCCTTCCTCGGCCGCAACCTTTATGCGATAGCTGTCCTTTTCTTTCCGGCAGCTTTCGGCGTTGAGACAGGCGCAGATTTTGTCTATGTCCTTTTTGGCAAAAATGGGCATATTTTCTTCCCTTTCTTCAGCCGTCCTGGGTTTCCGTAGCTTCCATGATTCCGGTCACCTTATGCGCTTGAGCAGCTATTTCTTCTCTTCCGAATCCGGCTTTTTCTCGGGCGGCTCCGGCTTCTTTTCGTCGGCCGAGGGTGGGGGCTTGGTCAACTCGTCCTGAGTCTCCTTCATGGCTCTGCGAAACTCCCTCATTCCCTTGCCCAGTCCCTGGGCAATCTCGGGGATCTTTTTGGCTCCAAAAAGAAGAAGAATCACCAGAAGTATCAGGAGCAGCTCCTGCGCGCCGATTCCTCCTAACATGGCCAACCTCCGTTCAGCAGGGAACGACCCCACTGCTTTGATACGTTACCTGCGAATTGATGGTCTTCTTTTCCTGGTTGACATTGGCCTCGGCTTCTTATAGGAACCACCATCGGAAATAGACGACCACCAGGATCAGAAACAGGATGCTCACGAAATTGATCTTGACCATGATTCCGATGGTGAAGGCTATGGCATAAAGCTCCAGGGTCAGCGGTCTGAATCCGATCGGGACGTTCCTCTCGAAAAGCTTCTTGACTTCACCGTCTGGCAGGAAGGAGCCGATGATTTCGCCGATAAGCCCTCCCACCACTGCAGCCAGAACCAGGGCAACCAGCAAGAATGTCACCTCGCGAGACTTCAAACCTTTCGCTCCTTTAGTTTCTTTTTTCGAAGAAATTGACTATCGAGCCGAATACGTATTTGCCGTCCTCTGAGCCCAGAATCGATTCCGATGCTCTCTCCGGGTGCGGCATCATTCCCAGCACGTTCTTGGCTTCGTTGCAGATTCCGGCGATATTCTCCAGCGAGCCGTTGGGGTTCGCTTCGGGTGTGACATTGCCTTCCGGGTCGCAGTATCTGAAGACTATCTGACCATTCTCCTTGAGCTTTTTCAATCCATCGTCGGGTATGAAGTAGTTGCCGTCGGAGTGGGCAATGGGTATTTTCAGAGCCTGCCGCTGCTTGCATAGCTTGCTGAAAGGAGTATCTTGGCTCTCCGCCCGAATGTGTACGAACCTGCAGATGAACCGCAGGGAACTGTTCTTAAGCATGGCGCCAGGCAACAGACCTGCCTCCAGGAGTATCTGGAAACCGTTGCAGATCCCCAAAACCAGGCCACCGTCATGAGCGAAATCGACAACCTTCTTCATTATGGACGAAAACCGGGCAATGGCGCCGGTCCTGAGATAATCGCCATAGGAGAATCCGCCGGGAAGAATCACGCAGTCACAGTCACCGAGCGAGCTGTCCTGGTGCCACAGGAATTCTACGTCCCGCCTCATTACGGTCTTGATGGCCATGTACGAATCGTAATCACAGTTGGAGCCGGGAAAGACTATTACGCCGAATTTCATTTTGAGATCTCGAATTTATAGTTCTCGATTACCGGATTGGTGAGCAGCTTTCGACATATCTCGTCGATCAACTCCTCCGGTTTCCGTCTGGCATCCGGCTCGAAACTTATTTCGAAGATCTTGCCGGATCGGACCTGCTTTATCGCGGGATATCCCATGTTCTCCAAAGCGTTTTTGATGGTCAGACCTTGAGGGTCCAAAACCCCGTCCTTCAGCTTCACGTAAACTACGGCCGAGTGCTTTTCGTTTTCTCTGTTCATGGCTTCAAATGCTCCTCATAAAAGACTCTGAGTTTGGCCCGAGTGCTCTGATCATCGGGTCGAATGTCTCGAAACCTGCGCTCGTATAAGACCTGTCCAAGTAATCTCGTCGATTATCTCAATCCATGTTCTCCCGTCTTTCGGCACGGAACAAACCGTAAATGCCTTTTCCCAGTCCCGACAATATGTAAAGGAATCCAAACGGGAACAAAGCCAGCCTGGGATTAACTATCAAGACAATCAAGAATACGAAAACATATATGAGCTTGACCTTGTTTTTTCGATCGCCGAACGAGAACTTGGGCAAAGTTTCGTATTCGATCCCGCTTACCATCAGGCCCGAGAAGGCTATTATCATGGTGATCACGGCCTTGGGAAAGCGGAGGGCTCCCCAGACCTCGTTGCAGAACAGAAAATAACTGACCAGGGTCACGGCAGCCGTTGGAATGGGCAAGCCCATGTAGGGCAGTTTGTCCTCCAGCTTGGATTGTTGAAGGTTGAATCGCGCCAGCCTGAACGCGCCGCACATTACAAAGACCAGACCCAAAAACGAACCCCACCTTCCCAGGGGATACACCTGCAGGTTGTAAAACAGGATAGCCGGCGCGATCCCGAAAGAAAGAAGGTCTGCGAAAGAATCCAGCTCCACCCCGAAACGTGAAGCCGTCCCTGCGAACCTGGCTACTTTTCCCTCCATAGCTTCAAATCAGGCCGC
>CAYFQZ010000340.1:0-1950 GCA_964345305.1 uncultured Ignavibacteria bacterium
GACAAAATGCCCGCCCTCGCGGTACCATTGCTCAGCCTGTTCTACATAGTACCAAAAACCCAGAAGCAGGATGATATCCTGACACTTTTTCAAAGAGTCCTCCATCTCGTAGAAGGCCGGCATCTCGAACGTGGATTCCTGATAGGCGAAGCCGTAGTCCGCGAAGTACTCCTCCAAGCCTATCTGCATGCTGTCGACGTAGGTATAGTTTGGAGGTCTGGTACGGAAGTATCTCGCCAGCGTGTCGATCAGCTGAGGCTGTGTCCACGTGGGAGGTACCGCGCCAAACCACCAAAGGCAGTTGGCTGCGGCCGCCGGTCCGCAGTAACCCTCCCACTGATCCTGGTTCTGGTCGAAATCCGGCATGCCGCTGGGAGCGTCAGTGGTGTCGGGCTTCCAGTACCACAGGTCTTCGCACTCTTCATCCTGGGTGTATCCGGCAGCGCGGATGATGGCATATCCGGGAATCTGTACCCAGATATCGCTCCACTCTACATAACCGTAAGTCTGGCCGTCATAGTATAGAAACCAGTTGTCGCAGGTGTCTGCGGCAGGTTCCAAGGCGTCCATCAGAGGGCTGGGGAGCGGAGCGGTGGGCGTGGGGTGATCCAGGTGGCTCACCTCCAGGAAGAACGGCCGGTCGACGCAGCAGGGGGAACCAAGACTGAGAATCATGGGCCTTCCCAGATTATGGATGGCAGAATCCCTGGGGATGCTGAAATCCTCATAGCAGAGAACGCCTACCGTACTTGGCCCCAGACATTTATCGCCCCCCAAGACTTGTCTTATGCTCACCCTGACATTTACAGGCCACTTGTACTCTTCCGTGTGCTCATACAGATACAGGTGCACCTCGGTGATCTTGAAAGGATAAGGAGACACGCCGCACTTCTCTGGATCCATATAAACGGCGAACCCCATCCCGGAGTCAAACTCGGCGTAGAAGAAGGCGGGATTGTCGAGGTCGTTGACTATCGTACAAGGCGCCTGGGCTTGCTCGAAATCCCGCGAGGGCGTCTGGAACGTGCTGTGCTCAATAATCCGGCTGGGGGTTTGCCTCTCAACGGCGAGGGTGGCGGAGCCAACAGTTAGCAGCAAAACAAACAGTAGGGCTGAGGCCCCGATCACGATTGACTTTCCGTTCATGGTCTTCTCCTCCTTGAGACATGGAAACCTCTAAGCTCAGGTTTCCGGTTAGAGATGAACATCAGTCCCTCACCGCCTCACCGCCCGGCGATTCTCCTCTTTCGATGTGAAACTACAAATCCTGATATGCCTGTTCGATTTGCATTCTTGGTGCGGGATAACTGAACCCCCTCCCATTTAGTTGTTTCTGCCGCTTGCGGTTTCGATTCCTATTCTCTCGAAGGGCCAAATAAACAGATACCCTGCTCAAAAGCAAGACATTTCTTTCAGGAAAATCTAATTCTCTGTCACTGTCTCATCCTCGGCCCATTGCGTTTCTCGATCTGACTTACTTCAGCAGAACCATCCGCTTGGTTTCGGAGAACTGGTCGCTTTGCAGACGGTAGAAATAGATGCCGGAACTTAGATCCTTTCCCTGGTCGTCTTTGCCATCCCAGGCCACGCTTACTACGCCGTTCTGCGTCTTGTCGCTCACCAGCGTTCTGACCTTTTGTCCTAATATGTTATAGATGCTCAGAGATACCCGGCTGGGGGTTGACAGCCGATACCCGATCATTGTCCGGTTGTTGAACGGATTGGGATAGCTCTGCAGCAGCTCGAAACTTGCGGGAGATGCTTCCTGCTCTTGCTCCACCCAGGTGGGCTTTTTCAAGATCAGGATGGCATACTCCACCACAGCATATAGACTCTCTGCCGGATCGTACGCCTGGTACTGCTGACCCGGCTGAAAATTCAATCCTTCGAACCCGGGGACCCAGGGCAGACTCGCATCCTGCATGTCTCTCAGAATCCACGCTCCGGCCA
>CAYFQZ010000341.1:0-2314 GCA_964345305.1 uncultured Ignavibacteria bacterium
CAACCGTCCACATAACAACGATCATCGTCGTCCTCCTCTCTCTTGGAATATGGACTCTTCCCTTAGATATACTTCTTCATAAACATGATCCAAAAGCTCAGTCACGTGCCAGAATTCCTCGTTCTTACCGCCCCGGTTAAAGGCTACATCTAACCGCGTCTCCAGATCATCCCGCTTCTCGTACAACTCCTCAAGGGTGAGATCCTTATTCTTCATTCCACCACCTGTCGCCATCGTCCTCCGGCACGTCATCCATGCCTTGGATATAGAAGCCTATACGGTTCTCAAAGTCCTCTTGGACGCACTCCCACACGAAGTTCTCACGGTCCTCTGGGGGCGTATCAAGGTAGTCATCATCGTCTATAACCGTCCTTTGCGGGCGGCTCTTGCCTGCATAGCCATCTTCGACTTCCCATCGCACGATCATTCTTGTGGTCCTTCCTTGAGCTTGTCATTGAGCTTATCCGAAACCTTGTCATTGAGCTTATCCGCAAGGTCCGCAAAACTAAGGGCCTCTACTTTTTTGTTGAACGGATGATCCGGGTCACCCACGATAAGCTCAGCCGGGGGATCTTCAAGCTCCTCGGCCTCTTGGATATTCAGTATCTTAACAAAGTCCAGCGTCTGCTCGTAGTCTCCTTTTCGCTTGAGGAGATCAGGCGTGATCTCCTCCACGGAATCCGCTTCCACGCAGTATTGTTCTTCATAGATACTCTGCACAATCACCACAAACTCTTTCTTTTCAGACATTACCCTTTCTCCTTTGCATCATTGAAGGTGTCCGTCTCTCTGTAGTAGATATACTTATTAGAGTGATTCACGATCATCGAATTCGAGATAATCTTCGAAGCACGCACAACGCTAAGCCCAACCTTGGTCAGCCCACGAAAGATACCCGACCCAACAGCCAGTCCTCCAGCGGTCAACCCTATCATCAAAAATAGTCCTAACGTTTCCATCAGATGTACTCCTTCACATCCACTTCACCAGCCAACACCTGCTCGGTGTCAAGCTCGGTCATATCCCTGAAGTTAGGCCCAATGTCCACCCCGATATCCAGAGGAACTGGCACGTCATCCAGAAGCCAGTCAAGTCCCGGCGGCCTGACCATCATATCCGCGATGATAGGCAGGACTGGGTTCACCTCTTCTGGGGGCATCGAGAGAATAATCGAGTCATGGACCGTACCAAGAATCTTAGTTTTTGCGTTGCGCTGTTGTAACATCTCCCATATCCTAGAAAGCCCGTAGAGCGTGATGTCTGCTGCTGCGGACTGGATGGGGGTATTGATCCCAATGCGTTCCTCACGCCCGTCGTCTGTCGCGTACCCCGAGAGCTTAATGATCCTTTTGCGACCGAATAAGGTGGTAACATAGCCGTTATCCTTAGCCTCTTGAATCATGTCCTCGCGCCAGTCAGCAAAATGGGGGAAGGTAGCAAAGTAATCATCAATGAACTGTCGGCCTTCGGCCTCAGTCATGCCAGATTGTCTGGTGAGCTTGGTTAGCCCCATGCCAAACATAAGACCGAATGTAAACCTCTTCGCTGCCGACCGCTGCTGTTTAACCTTGTCGTGATCAGGGTGCTTGGCATCCTTCCGTGCCTTCTCGAACTCTTCATAGTCCTTCTGAAACACCTGTGCGGCCACACGCGAATGGAAGTCGCCACCGGCTCGGAAGAACTGGCCCATCTGCTCGTCTTTCGCATACATACCAGCTACCCGGACCTCAACCTGGCTCTGGTCAGCCTCGATCAGGACGTGTCCATCAAGCGGTACGAAAGACCTACGAACGTCTATACCCGCAAGCCCAACACCCTTGTCATCCTTGTCTCTCTTGGGGATCTGCTGCATGTTCGGGTTTTTACAGCTAAGACGGCCTGTATGCGTGCCGCCTGCTTTGCCTGAACTCTCCACTACCTTCGCCAGAAAATAGTTAGGATGAACGGCCCCTGTGATCGGAGAGTAGAAAGCAAGAAGCGGCTCCCCAAACGAGGATAAGAGCTTGGAAAAGTTGCGGAGGACCACTAAGTCCTTGCAGAACAGGCTGCCTTCGTCAGCAAAGTGATCCAGGCTCTCTCTGTCAGTGCTGGGCTTATCAGTAGTCTTAGACCTTTTGAAGGGTTCCAGTGACAGCCCGCCATCTACCTGCGGTGCAAAGAGGAACTTCCGAAGCTGGTCTGCGGAATTGAAGTTGAAGTTAGCCGGTACGATTCGCTGTCGCTTACAATAACTCTTAAACTGCTTGTCGTCTCGGAGCTTCTTCTCGTACTTGGCATAGATCCTCTTGGCATTGTCAATGAACGTGCCATGCTG
>CAYFQZ010000342.1:0-1581 GCA_964345305.1 uncultured Ignavibacteria bacterium
AACAACTCCGGGGGTGTTCTTGGCTGTTTCCAAGGTTAAATAGTATCTATGTCTGGCTCGCCTTCGATCTCTAGGACGATAACGGAGACATTTTCGTCTGGCGCCTCGGCGGGTACCCGCATCCGCAGCGTATGCTGGTCCACCTCGTATTCCTGAACTATCTTCAGCGCCTCTTGTTTTCTGTCCGCCAGCAAGTAGGCTTTCTGTACCTGGTTTCTAAGACCGTAGAGCAAAAGCTCTTCATCAGGCCATTCAAAGACATGTAGGTATAGCTTGTTTGGCTTAGCGGTAATGGTGCCCCATTCAAGTTCGTGTGGGAAAGGGCTGGCGCTGGCTCCATAAATCGCCTCGCCGTTGGTCTTCAGCCATTCGCCGACTTCGACGAGTCTGTCCACGCTTGGTTTTGGGATAATGCCTTCGGCTGTCGGTCCTACGTTCAAGAGATAGTTTCCCCCGTTGCTCACGATATCCGCCAGTTTTTGAATCAGGGCCCGGATGGACTTCCAGTTATGGTCGTATCTCTTATAGCCCCAAGTGTCATTTATAGTGGCTGGCGTCTCCCAATCGCCTTCAACTCTTCGGTCGGGAATCTGGTTGTCTCCCATTTGCTGGTAGTCGCCTGCTCCGTGACCTACGCGCCCGCTGACGAGACAGTCCGGCTGAAGCTCGTGGACGAAAGCCGCGAGTTCCTCGCTCTGCTCTTCAGTTATAACCCGGGGCGTGTCGAACCACATGATCCCGATCGGGCCATACAGGGTTAGCAATTCTCGGACCTGCGGTTTCACCTTTTCCTCGAAGTACTTGGCAAAATCTTTCTTCTCTTCATCAGGGAAATCCCAGTTGTTGCCAGCTGCGTCTGGGTGATGCCAGTCCTGCGCGTGAGAGTAGTAAAAGCAGAACTTGATATCCTCCTTCCGGCATGCCTCAGCCAGCTCTTTCAGCGGGTCCCGTTCGAACGGGGTGGCGTCCATGATGTCATAGGTGGTTACTTTCGAGTCATACATGGAAAAGCCGTCGTGATGCTTGGAGGTGATCACGATGTACTTCATACCTGCGTTCTTGGCCACCCTGACCCACTCTTGAGCATTGAATTCTACCGGGTTAAACTGTTCGGCGAGCTGTTCGTATTCTGCCACCGGAATCTTGGCGCGGTTCATGATCCACTCTCCGATGCCGGGGATTTCTTTGCCTTTCCACACGCCCGCTAGTATGGCATAGAGCCCCCAGTGGATAAACATGCCGAACTTCGCTTCTCGCCACCAAGCTAGGCGTTTTTCTCTCTGCTCCTCGACTTTCACACGCTCATCTAACGAATCTTCCCTCTTCATGGATTTTTCCTCATCTCGAATTTCTGCAGAATATTTTTAAGCTTTGTTCATTATCCATTGTCGAAACGACAATAGAGGGGATAGAAATGAGTTACAAGTCCGTACCGTGCTTGCAGCCGAACATTTTGTTCATTATGTCGGATGATCATTCCGCGAATGCGATCAGCTGTTATGGATCGAAGGTTAATAGGACGCCTAACATCGATCGCATCGCTGCTAAAGGAGTGCGATTCGAAAAATGTTTCTGTACTAA
>CAYFQZ010000343.1:0-4925 GCA_964345305.1 uncultured Ignavibacteria bacterium
GATCGCACCGGCGACGTGAACTGGGATGGAGCAATAGACCTGTCCGACGTGGTGTTTTTGATTAACTATCTTTTCAAGGGCGGAGATTCACCCGAGGCCTTACGATTGGGCGATCCGAGCGCTGACTGCGTGGTCGATCTCGCCGACGTGATCATCTTGTTGAATTATCTTTACAAGGGTGGAGTCGAGCCGGGTGTGGGATGCGCGTAGCCTGGCACTTGGCCGTCAATCTGTGCTGAATTAAGCATATAGAAGCATAACGGGCGGAGAGATGAGAAAGTCCTGTGTTCTTATTCTTGTTATGGCAGTCGCGGCGCTAGTCGGGGGTCGGGCTCACGGAGAGTCCGACCTTGATCAGCAGAAGGTGAGTTGGCTTCGTTGGATGGATCCGTACAGAGACCCCATCACCTATCGACAGTACATTATGGCTCGGGAGTTCGAGGGCCGGTTCGATGCCAAACTTGTCCGCGTGGGCCCCAGGGGAGACGTGCCCATCTGCATCATCGTCAACAACCTCCTGTATCAGGCGATCTTTAGCTCCTTTTCGGCCTTCCTTTTCGACCTGGAACTCGACGGCTATGCGGTCAATGTCTATACCGCACTGAACGACGGGGACGAGGTGGCTCTCAAGGACCTGTTGATTTCCGAACACAGCGATCGCAACATAGCTGGCGCCGTGCTGATCGGCGACCTGCCCGTGGCCTGGTATGAGATGACTCATCCACCCGAGTATGGCGGGAATCACGTGGAGTTTCCCATCGACCTTTTCTTCATGGACCTGGACGGACGCTGGCTTGATCGCGACACGGACGGTCTGTACGACGGCCACGGTGACGGGGTAGGAGGCATGGAGGCGGATATTTGGGTGGGGAGGCTTCTGGCCATCAATCTCACTGAGCACGGTGCCTCCGAGGTGATGATGATGAACAACTACCTGGATAAGAACCACCGCTTTCGAACCGGAGAGCTAAGACTGCAAGACCAGGCCTTGGCCTACGTAGATAACGACTGGCATAGTTACGGATACGAAAACGACCTGCTCCTGGCCTACCCCATCACAGATGCGGTGACGGATCCTTATCAAACCACCAGAGAGGATTACATGCAGAGGGTGAGAGAGTCCACCGACAACCAGTATGAGAATTTGCTCATCTGCTCTCACTCAACTCCCTGGGCCCACTATCTCTACTGGGGGAATGGGCCTTACGACTATTCGCTCTTCCACAATCACGAGATCGAGCAGATCGACGTTCAGGTTTTCTTCTACAATCTCTTTGCCTGTTCCAACTGTCGCTTTGTTGAAGAGGACGATATGGGCAACTGGTATCTGTTTCAGAGCACCTACGGCCTCCTGTCAGTCGGCTCCACGAAGTCCGGGGCCATGCTGTGTTTTGGTGACTATTATGGCCCCTTGGGCAGCGGGCTGAGTTTCGGAGAGGCCTTCCTCTGGTGGTGCCAGAACAACATGGAGAGCTGTTACGGAGAATACTCCCGGGTCTGGTTTTACGGCATGACCCTTCTGGGAGACCCCACCCTCAGAGTCTCCAGATTCATGCCCGATCGCACCGGAGACGTGAACTGGGATGGAGCAATAGACCTGTCCGACGTGGTGTTCTTGATAAATTATCTTTTCAAGGGCGGAGATTTGCCCGAGGCATTAAGATTGGGCGATACCAGCGCCGACTGTGTGGTCGATCTCGCCGACGTGATCCTCTTGTTGAATTATCTTTACAGGGGCGGAGTCGAGCCGGGTGAGGGATGCGCGTAACTTGGTCACCGGAGTTGAGGATGTCGGGTCGGAGAATTTTGGAGCCGACCGCTTCACTTTTAGGAGTGAGTGACGTTTAGTTATATGAGGGGCTGGTTCATGTTGAATTCGGAGACCAAGATGAAAATCAGGACAACAGTATATGCCGCCGTCGGCCTCCTGCTGTCGGTTGCACCTCTCCATTCAGCATCGTTCAATGGGACGAGAATCCTGCAGGGAATGTGGAAGGGTCAGAACGTGGAATACGTGGAGGGAGAGATTCTGTTCAAGATCAGACCGGATGCTAGACTCAGCGATGTAGGGGAGCTTTTCGCCAAAAGTCAAGCGCAGATGGTGGGAGATTTGGATCAGCTTGGCATGGGCAGACTTCAACTGCCTTCCTCCGCCGACGTGTTTGAGGTAATCGAGCAATTGAACTCAAGTGATCTGATTCAGTTTGCCGAGCCGAACATGATAGACAGGGCCATGTATCCCCCCAACGACCCTTACTTCGAACAGGGACACCAGTGGTGGCTCTATAATTATGGACAGACACCCCCCGCAGGCACCCCGGGTTCGGACATTCATGCCACAGCCGCCTGGGACATCACGCCGGGGGACTCCGACATACTAATAGCTATTCTGGATTCGGGAATACCCATGGTAGGCAGCTTTCTCAATCATCCGGATCTGAGCGGCAGCCCCCGATACGTGCTGGGAGAAGACCTGGTCGGTGACGGTGATCTGGTCAAGGACAGGTATGGCCACGGCACGCACGTTTTGGGAATCATTGCCGCCCGCACCAACAATGACGAGGGTGTGGCCGGGGTGGATTGGAATTGCCAGATTCTGATCAACCAGGTCTTCGACAGTCTGGGAGTCGGAACCCACAACACTTTCAGAAGCGGCGTGCTTCACGCTGTGGACTTTGGTGCCCGGGTGATAAATTACAGCGGCGGGGGATTGCACTCTCTGACCAAGGAGGAGGCGGTCAGGTATGCAGACAGCAACAACGTGCTTTTGGTGTCCTCCGCTGGAAACGGACATGGCGACTCGGTCCTGTATCCTGCGCACTACTCCGAGAATTATTCAAGCGTGATAGGGGTATCGGCCACCACCTGCACTGACCGGCTGTCGGACTTTTCCAACTACGGCCCGCAGGTATGCGTGGCCGCTCCCGGTGGTCAGGGAATTCCCTGGGACGTCAACGACTGCTTCTCCACTACGCCTCCGTATCCGGTCACTCTCAGCGAGTGGCCTTATTTCCTGACGCAAACTTACGGCTACATGGCAGGCTCCTCCATGGCCTGTGGTATGGTCACCGGGTTGGCTGCTCTTCTTCTCTCAATTGAACCTGACTTCAACGCTTACGAATTACGAGACATCATTGAGCAGAGCGCAGACGAGGTGGGGGGGTACCAGTATTACATAGAGACGGGCAAATCCTACGAGCTGGGTCACGGGCGAATCAACTGCTACGATGCGCTGGTGCTGGCCTCAGGTTACACGTACGTCTACGGAGATGCCAATGGCGACGGTATGGTGACCCTGGGCGACCTGGTGTTGCTCCTCAATTACCTTTTCAAAAACGGGCCTCTTCCCGATCCTCCGTCCGCCGGTGATGCCAACGGAGATTGCGAACTCACTCTGCCGGACGTGATCTACATCATGAACTATCTCTATCGGCTGGGATCAACTCCCAAGAGGGGGTGCGTGGAGGAATAGGCCGCCTTTCTGACTCCGCAGACGCAGTTCCCGCTTACCCTCGCGAGTCTCTCCGCTACAAGACGTTTTGACTCCAGTCGATCCTCGTGTGTTCGGACACGGAGGCGTTCTTGCGAGCGTGGTCCGGGTGCAGAGACCCAGCATGCAGGCTGGGCTGGAGGGGATGCCCTTGGTTAAGGGGTACAAGCGATGAGAAGGGGCGGCGTGCAGTCGGAAAGTACAAGAAAAATATTGACAATACAGTCGGGTGTATTATGTTACAGGGATTTGATCCGTTCCGGATTTAACAAGCGGCCGGTTGGAGCAAAGCGTATGAACTTTAATAGCTTCTGGATGTGACCTTGAACTTCTTTGACTGCAGGAGGAAACATGCCCATCGTTGATTCCAAAACCGGTAAAGTCAGGAAGAACTATAGCATAGATGAGTTGGTTGAGGCCGCGAGATTGATGCGCGGCTACAACATGATTTCCCTGTGCGCCGCGGGTTCGGGACACGCTGGCGGCACCATGTCCATCATGGATATCACAGCCGCCTTGTACCTGCACGTGGCCACCCACGATCCCAAGGACCCTTTCTGGGATGGAAGAGACAGAATCATATGGTCAACCGGACACAAAGCTCCCTCCTTGTATCTGGGTCTGGGGATGGCGGGCTATTTCGACGTGCAGGAGGTAGTCAAGCTAAGAAAACTGTACAGCCCCTTTCAGGGGCATCCCCATTGGCTAAAGCTGGCCGGCGTGGAAGCTTCCACCGGATCTTTGGGACAGGGACTGAGCATAGCCAACGGAATCGCCCTAGCCGGTAAACTTCAGAACAAGGATTATAACGTCTTTTGCCTCACCGGAGACGGAGAGCATCAGGAGGGTCAGAGCTGGGAGGCGGTGATGGAGGCGGGCAACTTCAAGCTGGACAACCTGGTCAACATAATGGACAAGAACCGCCTGCAGATCGACGGCTGGGTGAAAGACGTTCAGGACATCGATCCCATCGTGGACAAGTACAGGGCTTTTAAATGGAACGTGATGGAGATTGACGGACACAGCATGACGCAGGTGGTGCAGGCGCTGGAGAAGGCCAGAGCCCACAAGGGTCAGCCCACGGTGATCATCGCGCACACGGTGAAGGGCAAGGGCGTCGATTTCATGGAGGACGTGGCTGGCTGGCACGGAAAGGCGCCCATCTGCGAGCAGATGGAGCAGGCGCTCGAGCAGCTGGGAGTGAATCGGCAAATGGATTACAAGGTCTTGCACAAGAGGGCGGACGATTATCAGGCTGAGGCGACGCAAAAACTGGAAGCTAAGATGCCCAAGTTCAAGAAGGATTACTTCTGGAACGTGCAAGATAACATGAAGGTAGATATGGATCCGACGCGCAAAGGATTCGGCCGGGCTCTCGACAAAAGAGGAGACGATCCCCGGGTGGTCTGTCTCGGAGCAGACATATCGGGCTCCA
>CAYFQZ010000344.1:0-4571 GCA_964345305.1 uncultured Ignavibacteria bacterium
GTCGAACTACAATTTTGGCAGCTTCCTGTACCGGAATGACGGCGGAGGAGTCTTTGCCAGCCCCTTCACCAGCACCACTCCCCCGAACGACAATTTTGACGGTACCGGCGTGGCCTGGGGCGACTACGACAATGACGGCGACCTTGACCTCTATCTGGCACAGGGTAATAGTCAGGCGAACAGGCTCTTTCAGAACAATGGAGATGGAACCTTTGCCGACGTGACCAGCGGGCCCTTGGGCGATGCAGGGACCACCTATGGGATAGCCTGGGCCGACTACGACAAGGACGGCGACATTGATCTCTACATCGCTAATTTCGGTAGCGCCAACAAGCTGTTCCGGAATGACGGTAGTGGAGTCTTTTTTGACGCCACCGGCGGCACGCCTCTGGGTGATGCAGGAGACGGCTGCGGCGTAGCCTGGGGCGACTACGATAACGACGGTGATCTTGATCTCTACCTGGTTAACGGATCTTATCAGGCAAACAAGCTCTTCAGAAATAACGGCGGCGGATCCTTCACCGATGTAACCAGCCCGCCTCTGAACGACGCCCTATTCGGCATAGGCGCGGCGTGGGGAGACTACGACAATGACGGTGACCTCGACCTCTACCTGGTGAACGGCAATCAGGGAGCCAACAAGCTCTTCCGGAACAATGGCGGTGGATCCTTTACTGACGTAACCAGTGGACCTCTGGGTGATCCCTCGAGCGGCTACGATTGTGCCTGGGGTGACTATGATAACGATGGTGATCTCGATCTCTACCTCACGAATGGTGGCTCGCCATCCAACAACAAACTGTTTCGAAATGATGGTGGCGGCGTGTTTGTTGATGCTACCAGCCCTATCCTGGGCGTTACGTCCACCGGTGTGGGCGTTGCCTTCGGTGACTATGACAGCGATGGTGACATTGACCTCTATGTTGCACACAACTACCCCGGCCAGAACAGACTGTTCCGAAATGAGATAGGTACTGCAAACCACTGGCTTCACGTCAACCTGGTTGGAACCACCTGCAATGTGTCCGCTATCGGCGCCCGTGTGCGGGTTGTGGCAGGCGGAGTGTCACAGATAAGGGAGGTTTCAGGCGGTTCAGGGCTCTGCTCTCAGAACTCCCTCACCGTCGAGTTCGGGTTAGGCTTGAACCTGTTGGTGGACACTCTGCAAATCCAGTGGCCCTCCGCAAAGTCAATCGATACCTACATCAACATTCCGGCTGACCAGGTACTGACGCTTTACCAGGGAGGATTTGCCCGCGGCGACGCCAATGGAGACGGTGTGGTCGACCTGGGGGACGCGATCTACATTTTAAACTACTTGTACAAGGGAGGGCCGGCACCCAATCCTGCGTGGACCGGAGATGCAAACTCGGATGGCGTGGTTGACCTGGGGGACGCCATCTACATCCTGAACTACCTGTACAAAGGAGGACCGCCTCCGGTCTCCGGAACGGGTGGGGATTCTCCGGCGAACGCAGCCAGGTTGACCAGTGGCTCGGGCCACGCAGAGATCACGTTAGCATTGAAAAATGATAAAGAAGACGCTGATTTGCCTGGATTTGCCAAAGCGTCGGCCCAAGGTTCGGATCAGTTGTCCCAAATCTCGGTGGTGGGAAGATTCGACCAAGACGTGGCTGGCGTTCATCTAGAGATAGAGTTCGATCCAAACCAGGTCACACGTCTCAATCCGTCGCTTACTCCATTTTCAACTGGTCTCCAGCTCTTTGCCGGAGTGGAAGATGGAGTACTGAAGATGGGAATGGTGGACCTGTCAGGTGAGAACGTGCTGCCGGCGGGAGAAGGGACTCTGGTTAGACTCCACGCAAAGGGAAGAGATCTGTCCAGCGTTAGGATCAGAAACGCGATGCTGCTGGATGAGGATGGGATGAAGCTTTCCGTGCAGATCGGCAGCGAGCTGGAGATCGAGGCGGCCAAGGAATCCGAATCGACACCGCAGGAGTTCCAGCTCGGACAGAACTACCCCAACCCCTTCAACCCGCAAACTTCGATCGGCTACTCTCTGCCGGAGGAGGGACATGTGAAACTCGTCGTTTACAACATCGCTGGACAGAAGGTCAGGACGCTCGTCGATGGACACCAGTGTGCCGGACATAAGACCGTCATCTGGAACGGAAGGAACGAGAATGGCGACCAGGTGGCCAGCGGAGTGTACCTGTACAAGTTGCAGGCCGAGAAATCGTCAGCGACTAAGAAGATGTTACTGGTTAAATAAAT
Organism: uncultured Ignavibacteria bacterium; assembly: GCA_964345305.1. Lineage (GTDB taxonomy): Bacteria > Zixibacteria > MSB-5A5 > MSB-5A5 > SM1-73 > SM23-73-3. The sequence continues at coordinate 2,236 of CAYFQZ010000344.1, forward strand.
CGCCCAGGATGGGAGTGGACTCAACTTCCTCTCCCATCCGAATGGCGAAGGAGATGAAAAGCCATGAAGACAAGAAACTTGAAACGAGGAGTCGCCAAAAGCGCGAGACGAGTGGGTCTCGAATATCACCGGACCTCCCTGGGACTGATGCGACTGAGCTTTGTAGCCGTCGCGATACTTTTTCTCTTTTTTGGCACTCTTCCTGTCAATGCCGACCCGAAGGGTGGAGGAGCAGACGAGGCCGCGGAGTTTGCGCCCGGCGTGCTGATGGTGAAATTCGCTGAGGGCGTGAGGGCGCAAGTGGAAGATAAAAGAGGATCCGTCACAACGGGTATCTCTTCCATTGACGCCCTCAACAGGAACTATGGCGTCGAAGAGTACATAAAAGTCTTCTCCCCGGAACCCAAGTCGGAAAAAGGAAGGAGCGCGTATCGAGAGTTGGGACTGGACAGAGTGTACAGGTTCGCTGCGCCCCCAGAGGCCGACGTTAGGGCCATGGTGGCCGCGTATGAGGCTGATCCCAGCGTGGAATACGCCGAGCCCGACTATGTGGGTCATGGTCACTACACGCCCAATGACCCCAGTTTCAACGTGCAATGGGGACTATGTAACACAGGCAGCAATCCTCCAAGCCACCCGGGGACTGCAGATGCGGATGTGGACGCCACCGAGGTTTGGGATTCCTGGACAGTGCGTCGGGGGTGCAAAATAGCTATTCTGGATACAGGAGTGGACATCGACCATCCTGATCTTCGGCATCCTTTCAACCCGTGGGAGGGCAACATATCGTTCAATTACTACGAAATCTTTGGCTGGCAGCCTGGAGGCGGGATCCCGGGTTTTGATGATGATGGAAATGGCTATGTGGATGACCTTTGGGGGTTTGATTTCGTGAATGGCACTCAATCCGGAGGGGTTTGGTTCAACGATGCAGATGGTCCCATGGATGACCATGGCCACGGAACGGTGAATGCCGGAATAGCTGGCGCCCGGACGGATAACGGTGTCGGAGTAGCTGGGTTGGCCGGCAGTCCCGGTCCCCTTGACCACGTGTGGATCCTGGCGGTGAAGGTGCTGGACAACAATAATTGGGGACTCTACTCCTGGTGGGCAGAGGGCCTCTATTATGCCACAGTGGAAAATGCTTACGTGATCAATATGAGCATGGGGGGTACTGGTTCCTCTGCCACCCTTCAGACTGCGGTTGACTATGCCTGGAGTCAAGGCCGCGTGGTGGTGGCTGCGATGGGTAATAGCAATAGCAGCACTCCAGAGATTCCCGCCGTTTACAGTAATACCATCGCCGTCGGAGCGACCGATACTGATGATACCCGTTGTGATCCTGCGGACTGGGGGACCGGTTGTGGCAGCAACTTCGGCTCCCACATAGACGTGGTTGCCCCGGGGAATTGGATATACAGCACTGCATGGAACGACACCTACGCCTACTGGTCTGGAACCTCCATGGCCGCTCCTTTCGTTTCGGGACTGGCTGCGCTCCTTATGATGCTGTCACCCGGGACACTCTCGCCCAACGAGGTCAGAGACATCATCCGATCCACAGCCGAGGATCAGGTCGGATTGCCGAGCGAAGACATTCTTGGCTGGGATCAATATTACGGCTGGGGCAGGATCAATGCATGTGCAGCGCATGCGGCCCTGCCAGTTGCCGGCGACCCGAACGGAGACCACACCGTCGACCTCGGCGACGCCATTTACATTCTGAACTATCTGTACAAGGGTGGCCCTGCGCCCAGTCCTACGTGGACCGGAGACGCAAACTCGGATGGTGTCGTGGACCTAGGGGACACGATTTACATCCTGAACTATCTGTACAAAGGAGGCCCAGCCCCGTGTTCAGGAAACGACGGAACATCTCCGGATAACGCCGCGAAGTTGATGCACAGTTTGGGCCATGCGCAGATATCGCTTCGGATGAAAAGTGATCCGGCAGAAGCGGATCTGCCCATTATTGCCAAAGCCGCTCGGGGAGAATTCGAGGAAGTTTCCGAAATCCTCGTGGTGGGCAGATTCGACCGAGATGTGGCTGGCGTTCATCTGGAGATAGAGTTCGATGCAAACCAGGTGACACCTCTCGATCCGTCGCTTGCCCCATTTTCCAGCGGCCTCCAGCTCTTTGCCGGAGAGGAAGATGGACTCCTGAAGATGGGAATGGTGGACCTTTCCGGCGAGAACGTGCTGCCGGCAGGAGAAGGGACTTTGGTGAGCCTGCAGGCAAAAGGAAACGATTTATCCAGCGTCAGAATCAGAAACGCGATGCTGCTGGACGAGAATGCGATGAAGCTGTCCGTGCAGATCAGCGACGAGCTGGAGAT
>CAYFQZ010000345.1:0-4716 GCA_964345305.1 uncultured Ignavibacteria bacterium
TTTATGATTCGACCTCCATCCAGGCTGATTTCTCTCTAAGGGGAAATCCCGATCGCCTGGTGCAAGCTGTTCGCCAGCACTTTCCTGACAAGATTCCCCGGATCGACGGTGATCTGGATTTGGCTATGCACGCACAGGGGACCGTGCAACACCCCAAGTTGGATGTCCAGATCAGTTTTCCGGTATTGGATATCTCTCAAACTAAGGTTCGTGATATCTTGGTACACGCAGAACTTGAGCCTGACTCGGTCAGGTTAACTCAGATGAGCCTTCGGGTCTTCGGGGGGACAATTACAGCCAAAGGCAAGTTCGCTACCAACAATCTTCCAGATTACCGTCTCTCCCTATCAGCGGAGGCGGTTGATCTGGCAAAGCTTTGGCAATACCTATATCAGGAAGCCTCGCCGTGTCAGGGCAAAGTTCGGGCTCAGCTTTCGGCTTCCGGCCAGTCCCAGGATCCCAGGGAGTGGGGCATTTCGGCCAAAGCGCATTTAAATCAGATAAAGTACTATTCCAAGTCGCTGCCCGACCTGTCTGCCGAGTTGAGTTTCCGACAAGGTCTGGCTCAATTCCGTCTCCATCAGCAGGACTCTGAAATCCTCGGCAAGGCAAGATTGAGCGACCAGCGTCTTCAAGGAGATTTTTCCGCTAACATACCTCAGATTGGGCCTCTGGCCGAACTGGCCAATTTGTCCCAGTTAACCGGGAGCCTCTGGCTCCAAGGAGTTCTTGGAGGAAGTCTGGATTCGCCGCAGATTGAAGCCGAGATAAAGGCAAAAGACATAGCCTACCAGAATTTTCCCATGGACAGCCTGGTGGCCACCTTCGCCTATGGAGGTGGAAAAGCCCATTTGGGCGGGCTTAGTTTTAGCGGAGACTTGGATCCTATCGACACGCTTCACCCGCCTTTTCATCTCTCCAATATCGGAGGAGGAATCACATATCGCGGCCACGCCAGCGGCTCCTCAGATAGCCTCAGCGGTGAGGTCACGGTCAACCTGATAAGACCCAGCTTCGGTGATATTAGCTTAGATGAAGGAGTCCTGAGAATCGTTTTAGATGGCCCAAGGATAGATATCTCACCACTGCAGTTGCGCCGCGATTCGCTTTTGATTCAAGCATCTGCAGAATTCCAGATGGCCCCTGCCAGCGGAACCGGCCAGATAGATTTTCTCCACTTCTCCCCGGATAGCCACCATCTGGGAGACAAGATATCGGATTTGCCAATAGATATTGACAGCCTGGTCGATGTTCGTGGAGCAGGTAGGATGAAGGCGACCTTTGCTTTGACTGAAGCAAACCAGTTGTCGCTGAAAGTAAATGGAGAGGGGCTGGAGCTTGAGAAGATTCTGTCTCTGTTTCCCGACACACTGGACGTCGACGCATCGCTTGAGTTCGGCCTGGATTTCTCGGGTAATCTGGACAAACCTCACGCCGGAATTGATCTTCGCCTTGAGAAGCCTCGTTTTCAATTGGTGGAAATGGATTCGGCCATAGGCCATTTCATCTTGGCTAATGATCAGTTCGAAGTGCAGCGTCTGGAATTGCACCAGGAAGGTCATTATTCCCGGACTACGGCAACCGTAGGGCTGCAAAGAGACGAGACCGGCGGCTATGTAATCTCAGACAATAGCCTGTTACAGGGTCGAGTCCAGGGGCGCGATTTTGATCTTCGGCTGCTTGGCTCCTTCTTGTCTCCGGAGATGAGCCTTATTGGCCGTGCTTCATACGACTTCAGTTGGAACGGGACCCGGTCCGATCCCCATCCGGTCGGCACCCTGGAGGTGCAAGATGCCAGGGTCGAGACCCATCCGACTGCCCCGCCAATCGAAAAGCTCAACCTCACTTTCTCTGTACAGGATTCCGTCCTCAATATCGAAAAGGTGAACGGCGTAATTCGTGAGACCCCATTTCATCTGGAGGGACACATTACAGCTTCCCAATGGAAACGGTTCAACCTGCAGACAGAGTTGGCCATCTCGAATTTCGGCAGCCTGACCGCAAATGGGACCATCTCACAGGATTCAATGGATCTGGATGCCAGGATTAAACAGATGGATCTTTCGCTGATGCAACCGTTCATCCCTGACTTTGCGCGGCTCTCCGGAACCTTGAACACCGAGCTTTCCCTGAGCGGTTCAACCACAGATCCTCAGTTAGAGGGTCATTTAGAGATCGGTGACCTGACGGCTCAGCCATCATGGCTTAACTCCCCTCTACGTCAGGGGACTATCCGGCTGGATTTCAATCAGAAGGAGGTGAAGGTCGACTCCCTCTTCATGCGAATGAATGAAGGAACGATTCTTTTCTCCGGCAGCCTAAGGCACGAACGCGGGGAACTGGAGAGTGCCGACCTGCAGATGAACATTAGCAACCTGAAGATTATTCGTCCCAAAGAGATCATCCTTGCCATCAAGTCCGTCCGGTTGACCTACAAGGATCAGAACAACTACTTTCTCTTGGATGGGGACATCGTTCTCGACGAAACGCGTATGTTGGCTAACTTCAGGCCCCAGTCCATCTTGCCTTTGGCGAGGGCCGTGGAAAGGCCAAAACAGGAACTGCCTCCCTTCCTTCAGCAAACCCGACTGAACCTTCGCTTGCGGGAGAGCGAAAATCTGTGGGTAGATAACAACCTGGCTCGTCTGCGCCTGCACACGGAATTAGGCATTGTCGGTTCCCCGGTGCAGCCCAACCTGACCGGACGTGTCGCTGTGGAAGAAGGATACGTGCTGTACATCGACCGAAAATTCAAAATTCAGCAAGGGGTAGTCGATTTCATCGATCCGGATCGCTTAAACCCGATTATTGACTTCAAAGCACAAACCAGGGTCACGAGTTATCGAGCCACCGAACCCACCCCTTATGTCATTACCCTTGCCATAGGGGGCCCCTCGGACGAGGTGGTGGTGGAGCTTACCTCCGAGCCTCCCCTGGACAAGTCCAATATCGTTTCCCTGCTCACCCTGGGTGCCACCCGCGAACAGCTGGCTGGCAAGGATGCGGAAGGGAAAGACGCTTCAATTTCGGACGTCCTAAAAGAACGAGCACAGTCCATTTCCAGTCAGAGGATTGCTGGCTACACTTCCCAGAAGGTGGGGGGCCTGTTGGGACTGGACCAGCTTACCATCGAGGGAAATCTGTTCAGCTTTGACCGATCCTGGGGACCACAATTGCTGGCTTCCAAGAAGATTTCGCCTCGGATGGAGATCACCTACACCACAACCGTTGGTCACTCCAATGAGAACCGTTTCCGCCTGGATTATTGGCTCTCCAGACATTTCTCGCTGGAAGGGGAGACCGACCAACAAGGCCGAGCGGGCATGAATCTGAAGTACCGATTGAGATACAAATGAATCACCTGAAGTCTCTTTTACTGTTAGTTTTCCTATCCTTTATCCTGGGATCGTCGGGCTGGTGCCAGGAGGCACCCAAGAAGCTTAAGGTGAGGTCCGTGACTTTCGAAGGTAACCAGGCCTTCGGCTATGAGAGCTTGAAAAGAGTCATGCTTACCCGCCCCTCTGGATTTCTGTCCCGTTCACATTATTATCCTCAGATTTTCCAAGATGATCTTGAAAATGTCATATTGTTCTATCAGCAGAACGGCTACCTGGACGCTCAGATCACAGATACGGTCGTAAATATCGATTCAACTGAATGGGTGGTTCACGTCTACGTCCAAATCTCCGAGGGTGAACTGACGCGGGTAGAAGGGGTAGGAGTATTTGGCAACACTGTGTTTAGCGATACCTTGCTTCTGCAGAAAATCGGGATCAAAGCAAAAGATCCCTTCAAGAGGATGAAAATTCAGGATGCCACCTTATCCGTCCTAAGCCTCTATGCTAATAAAGGTTACCTGGAAGCTGAGGTCAAGCCGGACATTCGCATCAACTCGGAGACCCATCGGGCCTTAATCGACTTTGGGATTCAGGAAAAAACTCAATTCGCCATCGGCGAAATTAATATCGAAGGATCGAAAAAAACCAGACCAAGGGTAGTGAGGCGAGAACTGCTTTTCCGCAAGGGAGAGGTGATTAACTACTCCCGGCTCCTGGAGTCTCAACGAAAATTGTATCTGACCGGATTATTTCAAAGCGTGTTCATTCGTCCCCAACCTCCAGCAAGTGGGGATTCCACAAGAAAGGACGTCCTGGTCCAGCTGCAAGAAAACGAGTCCTTTGAGTTTAACCTGGCGGTGGGATATGGATCTGTGGAAAAGGCCCGGACAAGGATCGAGGTCTTCAACACCAACCTGGCAGGAACTGCCCTTAAGGCCGGATTGACCACAAGAATAAGTTTTGTTGGGCGCGGAATGGAGGCTTCATTTACCGAACCCTGGACTCTCGGTTTTCGCTGGCGCACCGACGTCAATCTGCTAATCGAATATCTTGAGGAACCGGGTTTTGATCTGAATCGAAAGGGTGGGAGGCTGGTCATCGGAAGAACGTTCGGAAAGCGTTCCACCGCTTCCTTGACTTACCGTTATGAACAGGCAAAATTAAGCAACATTGAGGTCAGCGCCATTCCGGAAGAACTTAAGAGCAACCTGCGAACCCTTATGCTTTCCGCAATCTACGATACGAGAGATAATCTGTTCAACTCAAAAAGTGGCACTTATCTGGAATGGAACAACGAGCTGGCGGGATCGTTTCTGAAAGGAACTGATACCTTCGTGAGATCTATCGGACGATTCAAATATTTTCATCCCTGGAGACC
>CAYFQZ010000346.1:0-7527 GCA_964345305.1 uncultured Ignavibacteria bacterium
GGCGGCGGAGTTCGCTGAAGAATGCTGGATGGACATGAGCCAGACGCCGGACGACGTGATCAGCCAGGCGATGCGGCCCATGCTGGTCTACGGCTTCAACCTGGCGGAGATCGTCTACAAAAAACGCTTGGGGTGGAATCCGGGCAAGTATGTGGAAGACCCGGACACCACGTGGATAAACCGGACCATAATAGACGGAAGTGAGTTGACGCGGGGCGAGAAGAAGGGAAGCGTGGTGTACTTCTCGTCTGCGGCGGACTCCTTTTCCACCCTGATGGGTTTCACCATCCGGGGAGGGACCGGCACGGAATTGGATATCGGCGCGGAAAAGAGAACCAGCGGAGGCGGCATAGTCTGCGACCTGGGCTCCACTCCCACCATCGCCTATAACGTAATCACCGGGAACAGGGCGAAACATGATGGGGGTGGTATTTTCATAAACTCGGCTGCTCCCAACATACTCTATAACATTATCACCGGCAACTCCACGGACCAGGGTTCGGGTGGGGGCATCGAGTGTCGCTTCTCCATCCAGGTCAGCGCGTCCCCCAAGTTAGATGGCCAGCAGGGGGATTCAAGAGATACTTCCTCTCCCTTTAGATCCAGCTCGCAGATGACCGAGGAGGAGGTTAAAAACGCCTTGAGCCCAAGAGATGCTACGGAAATATCTCCGGTCAGCGCTCCTCCTGCGCTGGGGAAGGCGGCGCAGAACAACCCTCCGGTCGCCGTCATAAGCTGGCACGCCAGAAAAAACGGTGTAATTGAGAGAGATAAGTACTTGCCCGGCGACACCCTGATTTTCGACGGCAGCGCATCCTACGACCCGGACCCAGAAGACTCAATCCAAGACTACTGGTGGAGCCGGGGGAGTCATCAGGACTGCCGGCAGAATCCGCCCGGCTTTGCCAACAACCAGACCCTGGTCGACACCATGGTCATCGATGAGACCAACGGAGGAATGGTGAGGGCTTTCCTTCGGGTCTACGATCTGTCCTGGAGCGAGGCCAGGTCGGAGACACTGGTGATCAATACTCAGTATCACCCTATTGCGGACGCAGGTGACCGGGCGGTCACGGGCATCGGAGAGGCCGACACTGCCTGGCTGGATGGATCCGAAAGTTGCGATATCAACCCCGGCGACCCGCTAAGCTACCACTGGACTCAGCTTTCCGGTCCTGTCACTGTAACCATCGGGAATGCCGACTCGCCCCTGGCGTATTTTGTGGCCCAGGACGAGAGCTATGCCGGAACCTACGAGTTCCAATTGAAGGTCAGCGACCCCTTAAGCGCGGATTCCGCCACAGTGGAGGCAGCGGCGACTCGACCGCCGGTACCGGTGTGCGAAGATGATCCGGTGTTCGGTGATACGCTGGTGGGGTTCACCCCGGCGGATGTGATGACTCTGGACGCTTGCGGCTCCTACGATCCCGATCCGGGCGATGAGGTGGTACGATACAGATGGAGGGAAGCCGGGCGCTGGATTCTAAACCCGGATGGATGGACCGAGGTTCCCTTCGACGTGGCCATAAATGAAACCCAATGTTCCCAGACATTCTTCTATCCTTTCGGAGGTCTTCTAAAGTTCTATCTTAGGGTGGAGGACAATTTTGGATTGCCAAGCGACGACTCCTGCGCCGTCCTCTACTCGGTCCAGATTCCCGCCAAGGCCTATGCGGGCGAGGACACGGTTCTGCGGACCGGCGGGAGAGCTTATCTCAACGCCACAGCGTACGAGACCAACCCGGATCAGAGGACCGGATTGAAGTACAACTGGAGAGTAGTCAGCAGCCCAACGCCGATAAACATACTTCCGTCGGACACGGTGAAGTCCATAAATTTCACCGTAGGGCGCGCCGGGGTCTATAACCTGGAGCTGATAGTGGACGATCGCTTTGCCTTGAGCAACCCGGACCAAATCAGGGTTATAGCCAACACACCTCCTGATGCGAACACGGTCAACGTCCCCCACGCCTTCGAGGGGAGCGAGGTGCTTTTGGACGCCAGCGCTTCGGCAGATCCAGATTCCGAGACCTTCGGGGGACCCTTAATCTTTAGCTGGACCGCCCGTACGCCACCTCCCGGCGCCGAACCACCGGTCATCTTGGACGCTGACCAGCGCGTGGCCAGGTTCGTGCCTTACGGGACCGGCACCTACACGTTCCGGGTGGAGGTTCACGATACCCTCTCGGATGTCCAGCCCCTGGATAGTTCGGCCACGGGCAACGTGGCCTTTCTCACCGTCAATGTCGATTCCACTTACGCCTATCCTATAATCAAGGGGAACTTGATCGCGCGTAACTACTCCGCGTCCAGAGGCGGGGGACTGGACTGCAATAACAGCTCACCTGACGTGTTCGATAACGTCTTCCACAAGAACCACAGCAAGCTTGCCGGAGGAGGCATCTGCGCCCGAGCCTTCTCCACTCCCCAGATCAAGAGGAACATCTTCTTCGGCAATATATCCAGCGATTCCACCGGCGGCGCCATAGCTGACCTGAAGGGAGAGCTCGCCCCGTCCGCCACCAGAGGATTCAGGAAGTACGCCGCCATCGTAGACAACGACTTCTGGGCTAACAGAGGTGGGGCCATGTATCAGACTTCGGGGATCATATCCGGCAACATCCACGACTTTCCGCGTCTGGTCGACCCGGAGTTCGGCAATTTCACCCTGGAGTGTTCCTCTCCCTGCGAAGCCCTTGACATAGGGCGGCTGGTATTCTTCCGGCCGTGTTCGACCATGGAGAGACTGGGCATGATCTCACTCTCCATGTTCCAGAACCCGGTGGCTACCGCGGCGGCTCACTTTGTCATCAACACGGATGCTCCTCTGAAGACCGAACCGGTGGCCTACGTGAAAATCGGAGACAACGCACCCAGCCCGGTGTATTTTGCCCCCATCTCTCCCAAATCATTTCGAGGAAGCTTCGTGTTCACGGCCAGCGGAGATGCGGAAGTCTCGGTCTTTGCCAGCTCCGTTCTGGAGAGGGATACCTCCACCGCTGAGGCCTTCAGCGTACAGCTCATAGGAGCCGGTAAGCCTGGCACCCTGGTCAGCACTGACAGGATGCTGAAGGTGACGTTCCCTGAGGGGTCGGCCGAAGACGACATCTACGTAACCTGCGTGTCCGTTTCCGGGGATACCCGCTATAGATTCGAAGGCGATCCGGAGCTGGAGGCGCTGGGATCGCCCTACCAGGTTGGCCCGTCGATTTCTTTCGCCACCGCGCCGACGGTCCGCTTCCGGCTGGATGGTTTGGACCTGCAGGAGAAAGACAGAACCCTCTTCTCAGTATACAGATACGGAGATGGGAAGTGGAGCCGGCTGGAAAGCTTCCTGGAGGATAATTCAGTTTGCGCCGAAGTCAAGAACCTGGGCGTTTACAGGCTGGTCTATGACCCTGCCGGCAAGCACATAAGCGGAAGACCGACCGCCTTCCAGCTCTACCAGAATTATCCCAATCCCTTCAACCCCGAGACCCAGCTAAAATACGATCTCCCCGTCGCGGGACACGTGAACTTGGTCGTCTACAACGTGCTGGGCCAAAGGGTAAGGACCCTGGTCGACGAGTTTCAGGACGTTGGCCGCAAGTCCGTCATCTGGGACAGCCGCGACGATGACGGAAGAGAGCTGGCATCGGGCATTTACTTCTACAGGCTGAAAGCGGACAGCTTCCAAAAGACCATGAAGATGGTTCTCATAAAGTAGGAGGATTCAGAATATACCGAGTCTTACCAAGCACGATAACAGTCTAGGTGAAAAGGAGACGCTATGATCAGAAGATCTCTTCTCTTGGCAGCGGTTTTGCTCTCATCGCTTCTCTTGCTCTACGGTTGCGACGACGACGACGGGGGACCGACCGGGCTAACGGCGGCTGAGCTGACCGAGCAGGGATGGACCAAATTCCAGGCAGCCGACTTCGCCGGTGCCAGCGGCGACTTCAAAGCGGCCACCCATCTGGATCCCGAATTCGCCGATGCCTATCTGGGCCTGGGGTGGGCCGAGTTGAGGCAGAGCAACGCCGGCATGGCCGAGGATGCTCTCGAAACGTATCTAACTATGGTCTCCGGCTCGGACAATGCCAACGCAGGCTTGGCCCTGGCTTATCACGCTCAGGATAAGTTCCAGGATGCCATCGACAAGGCCAGCCTACTTCTATCTTCGAATCCCAGCTGGAGCTTCCGCGAGGATGCGTCCATAGACTACCTGGACATAGCCCTGGTTCTGGCTCACAGCTATTACGAGATCGCAGAGTACCAGGAGAGTCTTAATGTGGTGAAACAGTATTTTGACCCCAATTTTGATCCTGATCTGGGAACCGACGCGGGACGGGACGAACTGGCTGCCAAACTCGAAAGCCTATACTCCGGTTGATTAGAGACAGCCTGTCGAGGGAAGTTTAGAATATGCTTTCGGGGTGAGAGTTGCTCTCACCCCTTCTTGTTTCTGCAGTACTTTATGCATTCCTGACCGCAGCAGACGACACGAGATTCCCCTTGCCTTCCAGCACGTTTTTGCTAAGTTTGATCTGAGGTAGTGACACTTTAAGTCGATCCGCAGAGGCCGGAGTCCCATCATGTCCCAGAAGCCAATAATCGGAATCACCATGGGTGACCCGGCAGGCATAGGGCCCGAGGTCGTAGTCAAGTCGGTAACCAGCGGCAAAGTCAAAGGCGCCTGCCATCCTTTGGTTTTCGGATCTCACCGGGCGATCTTCTCGGCGGCCAGCAGGTTTGCCAAGCGAACCGCCGTAAGAAGAATAGTCTGGCCCGAGGACGTGAAGGATTCCAGGAGCGCCATCAACGTGTTGGGCTGCACCGAACTCAGCCATGCACGGGTGAGGATGGGCAGAATCACAAGGACCTCGGGCAAAATGGCGGCAGATTCCGTCTTTTCCGCCGCCCAATTTGCCTTATCGGACCAAATAGATGCCCTTGTGACAGCACCGCTTTCCAAGAGAGGATTGCATCTGGCCGGCTATGATTTTCCAGGACACACCGAACTTCTGGCCGGTCTCACTGCCACGCGCAATTTCGCCATGATGTTCGTCTCCAAGGAGCATAAGGTGGTATTGGCGACTACGCACCTTCCCCTTTCCGAAGTCGCCCGAGCCATTTCCAGGCGGATGCTCCTGGACAAGTTGGCGGTTACCCAAAAGGCACTTCAGATGTACTTCGGCCTGAGAGAACCCAAGATCGGGGTGTGCGCTTTGAATCCCCATTGCGGCGAAGCAGGAATTCTGGGAAGCGAGGAGAAAAAGACCATCATTCCGGCGGTCAGAGCTGCCCAAAGGCGAGGAATAAGGGCGCAGGGGCCATTCCCATCTGACACCATCTTCTCTGCCAGAGTGTCGAGGAACTTCGATTGCATCCTTGCCATGTATCATGATCAGGCGCTAATCCCGCTGAAGATGGGTAAGACAGGCGAGGCTGTCAACGTTACCATTGGCCTGCCCATTATCCGCACGTCACCCGATTTCGGAACGGCGTTAGACATTGCCGGCAAGGGCACAGCGGATCCCGGCGGCATGATAAAAGCCATTCTTCTGGCCTGTGAGATGGTGAAAAAACGTAAAGCCCCTACCGGCCGTCTTCGGTGGAATGCATAGCGCTTATCTTCTGCCCTATCTAACGGAAGGACACATGGAAAATAGTAGTCGGCCCGGATGGCCTCCTCAGTCCAGAGAAATAGAAGGAGCTTTCGCTGAGATATACTCCAGCGGAGACTGGTGGAAGTATACTGGCGAGCGGGTGAAAAAGCTGGAGCAAGAATTTCCCAGATCCCACGACTGTCGTTTCGGGGTATCGGTGTGCAACGGAAGCGTGGCTGTCGACATAGCTCTCAAGGCCCTGGACGTGAAGCCGGAAGACGAGATTATCCTGCCCGCATACGATTTCTACTCTCTTCCCAAAAGCGTCTTGAACTTGGGTGCGGTTCCGGTATTCGCTGACGTCCACCCGGGGAATTTCACCATAGACGCAGAAGAGGTCAAAAGGAAAATAACTCCGAAGACCATTGCGGTGGTCGCTGTTCATATCAGTGGCTCGGTGGCGGAAATGGATGCGCTGAGGGGAATTACCCGAGAAAACCATCTATACCTGATCGAGGACTGCGCCCAGGCGCATGGAGCCATCTACGGCGGCAGGAAAGCCGGAAGCTGGGGGGATCTTGCCATCTTCAGCTTCGGCGGAATCAAACTGATCACCTGCGGTCAGGGAGGCATGATAACCACTTCCGACGAGGAACTCTACGAGCGATGCTACGCCATCACCAATAGAGGGCAACTGCCTGACGGAAAGGTGAATCCTTACGGCATCATAGGCGAGAACTACCAGATGTCGGAGCTGACGGCTGCGGTGGTGCTGCCTCAAATCGGCCTTCTGGAGTCATACAGTCGCAGGAGGGAGGAGGCGTGCGTGCAGCTTGATCAAGGACTGTCCGGGATAGACGGAGTGCGCATCCTGCCCCAGTTCCCCAAAACGCAGCGGCGAGCTCATATGAGATACTCCTTCCATTATGAGAGGCAGCCTTCGCCAGGGACCCCCAGGGACAAAATCGTGGGCGCGCTCACCGGGGCGGGGATTCCCGCCCTGCCCGGATACTCAAGCGCGCCTGCTGATCCAAGATTGCAGAAAGCTTTTGCAGATCAGGGCGATCTCTTTCCCAATTCGCAGGTAGCGCAGGAACAGATAATCGGAATCCATCATATGTTCCTGCTCAGGGAGAGCCGAGATCTCCTGGGCCTGGTTGAAGTGCTTAGAGAAAGCCTGGCCTCCGGTTAGAGGAGGTACGACCTAATGCGCCTCTGGAAAGTGAGGCTGTTCCCCCCCACCTCCGCCCAAAATCCGCCCGCGTCATCTGCGCGTCTGGGCTGGCAGAGGCATCATCCATAGTGACCCTTACCAGCGTCTAAAGCGCCTGATTTTAAGGCCGATCTACTCTGTGTAGGCTGGTGTCCGCTCCTGCAAGCATTTCCCGAAAAGCGGGTTGCCTTGACATCGACACGGGGGTCGGCCGGGCACACCTTTCACCGGCCAAATGACAAAACGGACTCTGCAGGCCTATGGCGAGCGAGCCTGTGAGTTAAACGCCCGCAGACAGAGGAGGCGAAGGATGAGGAATGGGAAAAAGCGACGGATGAGTGCGCGCAGGAAGATGATGCTGATGGCACTGGGGCTGGGTGCGCTCTACTGGATCACGGGCTCAGCGGTGGACGTATTCATCTTCCACGAGGGTAATCTTGCTGAAGAGGTGTTCACCCTGGACCCCCATAAGATGTGGATGCGCTCTCTGGTCCTCTGCACGCTGATAATGCTGACCATCTATGCTCTGAGCGTAATCTCGGAAAGAAGAGAAGCGGAACAGGCCCTCAGAGAAAGCGAAGGACGCTTCAGGCAATTTGCCTCTGCCATCACTGATGTGATTTACAGATATGATCCGGCAAACAATCGCTATGACTTCATCTCGCCCTCATTCGAGCTACAGACCGGCTATTCCCTGAAGGAGGCCAAGATAGACCCTTCCAGCCT
>CAYFQZ010000347.1:0-1637 GCA_964345305.1 uncultured Ignavibacteria bacterium
AGTGATCCCTGTGATCAGAGCAATGCTGCCTTCACCATCCTGGATTCTCCAGCTGCTCCGTCTGGCTGTGTTGCCAGCGATGATCTGTGTGACAAGGTGAGCTTCTCCTGGACGGACAATTCGGCTGATGAGTCTGGGTTCAATATCACCCGTGATGGTTCGCCTTTGGCGAGTGTTGGAGCGGACGTTACCAGCTATGATGATGTGACTGCCACGCCTGGAACCACCTACGAGTACTGCGTAAGCGCCTACAACGACTGTGGAGAGTCCAGCCAGTGCTGTGACAACGGCACCGTGGCCACCGAGACCCTGGAGCTTACTTCACCTGACGGTGGAGAGGACTGGGAGGCGGGAACCACTCAGTCGATCGTGTGGACCTGCTCCTGCTTGGACAGCGTCAAGCTGGAGTACTCGACGGACGGCGGCGCCACCTGGATCTTCATAGCCAGCGGTCTTCTCTGCGCAAAGGGAAGCTATCCCTGGACCGTGCCGAATACGCCCTCAGGAAACTGCCTGGTCAGAGCCTTGGATGCTTTCGACGGTCAGCCTTCTGATGGCAGCGACGCCACCTTCACCATAAGCCCTCCGAGCGAGGTGATCTACGTTGACCTGGACATCAAGCCTGGATCTTGCCCTAATCCGCTGAACACCAGGAGCAACGCCGTTCTGCCCGTGGCGATCTTGGGCACGGACGTGTTCGATGTCAACGACATAGATCCCGCCACGGTGATGCTTGAAGGAGTCAGCCCTCTAAGGTGGAACTGGAAGGATGTGGGCACGCCCATGGATCCAGGCTCCGAACCCTGCGAGTGTAACGAATACGGTTCGGACGGGTTCATGGACATGACCCTGAAATTCGAGACCCAAGAGATAGTGGATGCGCTGGACTCTCAGATGCCGCTGGTAGATGGCGAGACCAGAATCCTGACCATCACCGGAATGACTTACGGCGGCGTGCCCCTGGAAGGAACCGACTGCATGATTATTATTCGCAAGGGTCAGCCTCGCTCCTCTGGGCGGCAGATTGCCGGCTACACCCTGGGCAAGAACTATCCCAATCCGTTCAACCCGGATACGGACATCTCCTTCACCCTGCCTGAGAGGACCTACGTCACTCTCACAATCTACAACGTGGCGGGCAAGAAGGTTAAGACCTTGGTCAGCGGGGAGATGGACGGGGGGACCCACATCGTCCGGTGGAACGGCACCGACGAAAACGGCAGCCGCGTGGCGAGTGGCATTTACTTCTACCGCCTGAAGACCCAGGTCTTTGATCAGACCATGAAAATGGTCTTGATGAAGTAGTAGTATCTGGTCAAGGCCTTTTCTCGAAGTGAAGTCCCCCCGTCCCGGGGGGACTTCACTTTTCTGGGTCCGTTCCATAGCCGTGTCTGACCGGGAAGAGCCTCGACGGTTCCGCATGACGATGGACAAGGGGGTATGCAGAAATAAGTACAAAATCTGCAGGGGCCTTACCAATCCTCACCGGATGCTGAGGTCCGTCTGCGAAACCGGATATTCGCTATAGGCTTGGGCGTTGAGGAAGGGTTTTTTGTGGTTTTGAAGAGCCCAGGTCGAACCCGCGGAATCGGCTGCTCAAGTTCGGTACATTTTCGCAGAGGTGCTGCGCAAGATCA
>CAYFQZ010000348.1:0-3403 GCA_964345305.1 uncultured Ignavibacteria bacterium
TTTCCCGGTAACCGTCGCGCCTGAGGAATCCCATGTGGTTCAAATTCAGCCCCCGGTCCATGTATTCTCCCCCGATCTCTCCCCGGAAGTGCCCGCCGCCCTCTTTGCACCACTCCATCCACGCACCCCAGCCATCCTGGTCGGGCGCAGTCTTGGAAGCCATCAATTGCCCTCGGTACACGTAGTCACCGTTGTGAAAGCGCAGAGTCCAATCTAGATCCCCGGCATAGGCGGGGCGCGAGCCTTTCTGGTTGACCGCGGTGATCATAGCTCCCACGGTCGAGTTTTTCAGAACATCCTGCATGACTCGGGCGACAAAATAGTTAGTCTGCGGTTCGATCACTTCCTTGGCGCGGTAACCGTCGGTATGCATGAATTCGGCCTTCTCCTTCTGGGTCACGGCCTCCAGAATTCCGATGGAAGTACCCCCGGTCGTTTTTCCGGTCACCTTCCCCGCAAAGAGGATGGTAGTAGCTGCCGGCCTATTGATATAATAGTCCACGTTGTCAGGCCAGCCAGAGGGCGGTTTGCCAATCCTGCGGGAATAGAAGAGATCAAAGGGAGTCTCAAATATCTTGAATCCCTCCAGGAAGAAGGGACGCTTCTCCGGATACCAGGTCTCAAAAGTGGATAGGTTGAGAATGGTCTCGTCCTGTTCCACTTGGCCGAAATCCGGATTGACCGCGGCATCCAGGGTGATGTTGGAGGTGATGCCGTACTTCAGGTCAAAGCCGAAGTTCCCGAAGAAATCCCTGCCATCGGGATTGCCCAGGCTCTTTGCTTCTGTTTCCTCATAAGAGACGGCGTATGGCAGAATCTCCAATCGCTTGGGAGGTGTCAGATTCTTCAGACCTTTGAGGTGGCCGAAGTGGGAGACAAAGCCGCTGGCCTCCTCGGGAATGTAAATCCAGCGGTCCAATTCATTCTTGCGCGCGATGCGGCGGCTGCAGTAGAATCCCCAGACAGGATTCTCCTCGCAGGCAAATCGCAGGCAATGATAGGGTATCTTGACCTCCGCTATCCAGCCCCAGGGGGTGATCCTGGTGGCCGATTCCCACACCGCATCCCAGTTGTCATCGCTCCAGCCGTCATTGTAGTAATAAGAATCCTTCTGGGTTCCCGACACAAACGCTGTGAACGCGTAAGCTGTCTGGTGGTCGTGATGGCTGTCGATGATTATGTTTACCAGATCAGCCTCCACGTATCGATCCCTTCGCGTCAGCCGGCTGATGATCTTCTCCGGCTGGGAATCGTACATCTCCATCGCCACGTAGATAGCCTCATCGTCATAAGCTACCATGACATACGTGGACTCAGAGGCGGGCTGGCCTTCGTCTGGCTGGTACTGAGTAAAATCCGTGGAGCGCTGAGCATCCTGCCAGAAGCTCTCGTCCAGCATTCCGTCCACCTTGGCGTGCGGGTTTGCTCTTACAGCCGTGATACTTTTGACTGTGTCTTCGTCCGTTTCCTGAGCCAATGCAATAACCTGGTCCAAAACCAGGAAAACGAGGAACATGAAAAGAAGAAACAGGACCCATTTCCAACTTGGCATTTTCTCAATCTCCTGATTTAGAGGTGGACTACTCCGTTGGTTCCCTTCCACGGATAAGCAATGGCAGATCCTTTCACCTCTAACATCCTCTTATACCCCTCCCTCTTGGGCCAGGTTTCGTTTTTTTTCGGTAAGGCCTTACATTTTTTATGGGGTCCAGGATTTCGCTCCACTACTTGATTCACTTTACCCACGTCTGGCCGAATCCTCCGGTTATGCTCCCTGCGGGGCTGTCAAGACGCCTTACAGGCCCCCGGCAGGCCGTGTGCCTGCCGGGGGCAAGGGTCTGCTTGAGTTCTCTTTCGACCCTGAGATTTCACGGCCACAGAGCAAGACGAAGTGCAGGGTCGAAGATGGGGGAGTGGGCCTGTCGAAGCGTGAATCAGGCAGGTACAGGGGGGACGTGGCGGAGCACCGCGCCGAGTCGGATAGAAAGATGGCGGATGGGATGTTTTACGGATTCGTTGGAAATCACGCCTTTACAGCGCCGTGGGGTGTCAGTGAGTAATTGCGTGGACTTGTTGCCTTCCCAGAACGGACCATCTGCCCACCAAGCTGGTGCGGGAGAAGAAAAAAGCCCCGCTTCCGGGCGGGGCTTTCGGCTAGACTTCTGTTTGCTGAGCTATGGCTAGCAGGGCGACGGGCCACCCTTGTAAAGATAGTTGACAAGGTAGACCACGTCCCCCATCTCCACCTGGCCATCGCAGTTTAAGTCTGCCAGGCTCAAGGGATCGGGGGCGGGTCCGCCCTTATACAGGTAATTGAGCAGGAATATCGCGTCGCCAAGGGCGACCACACCGTCTCCGGTCACGTCCCCGGCCTTGGCCCCGACTTCCATCGAGCCCTCGGAAGGCAGGAAGTTGTGAGCGGTGACGGTCACTTCCACCTGTCCCTGGGTGAGAGGATTGGGATACAGGGTGACCTGGCCCGCCACGTCGGTGTAGCCGGTCTCGAAGACCTCTGCTCCCTTGTACAGGCAGACCAAAGCTCCGAATACCGGCAGGCCGCCGGAGTTTTGAACCGTGATATCCACACTATTCGGGCCAACGTTGATCGATGATGGAAAGTCCGCAAATAACAACGACTCGGCGGGATAGGTCCACACATCGAGCGACGGATCGCCGAGCACGTTGTAGACATCCAGGTAGTACTTACTCATTCCGCCGCCCCCGTAGTGTAGATAGAGCAGATACAGCGCCCTGTCGGTCATGTTGCCGATTGAGTAACAGGTCTCCTCAAACGCGGCCTGAAACATCCTCTTCTCAAGAATGTCGTCCTCGCCCCAGTAGGTGAGATTGCTGGCACCCCAGAAGGCGATACCACCTTTGTCCGGGACCTTCACCCAGGTTTCTCCAAAGCACTCGGAGACGGTGAACTTGCCGGTCAGGCAGGCGTGGGAGCAGACGAAGGGGTACTCGTCCTGGTTGAGGAGATTCATGACGTTGTACTGGTAGAAGGGCACGCATCCCCAGCCGGTGGTGCTTCCGTGACCGGAGTAAACGAGTAAACTTGCTCCGTCGTTGACACAGTCAGCTATGTCTTGAGTGCTTCCTCCCAATCTCTGCCAGATGGTGTCGCAATCCATGCCATTGGGCGCAAGATAGTTTTGTATCACGTATCGATGAGTGCGCTCCGCCGTGAGACTGGCATCACTGGAGGCGACAAAGCAGGCCTTTCCCATCCACTCCAGATCCGGGGAAGTGGGGTTTTCGTAATACAGCATCTTGTTCAACATGGCATTCGCATCTGGGGAGTTTTTGGCCGGCAGCCTTCCGCGGAACATGTCGGCAAAGTAGTCTGGAGGTAGGTCCATTCGCACATAATAGAGGTCCGTGGGTGCGCCGGAACTGT
>CAYFQZ010000349.1:0-4063 GCA_964345305.1 uncultured Ignavibacteria bacterium
ATTGTATTGGGACTGATCGTCAGTATTGCGATGTACTTACGTTCAGAAAGAGCTCTTGAAAGGGAAGCTATCGCGCATTATCAAACGCAAGAAGCCAAGGAAAGGGAAGAAATAGCTCGGATACGTGCAGAGGAAGCTGAGAAAGTGGCAGAGGAAAAGGCTGAGTCCTATAGGCGTCTGTCCTACAATCACGGTGTTGCACTGGCCGATGCAAAATACCGTGAAGGTGATATTGGGGGTGTCCGCAGACTCTTAAAAGATTCTCCCCAGGACCTGCGGGGCTGGGAATGGCAGCGTCTTGACTACGTTTCAGACCAAGCACTCATGACCATACGCGGACATAGAGGTTGGGGGCTCCGCTTGGCAGTAGTCAGTCCTGACAGCAGGTTAATAGCCTCTGGTGGCGCAGACTCTCCAATCAGAATCTGGGATTTGGCAACAGGAGCTGAGCTGAAGATCCTGCGGGGGCATATTGATGAGGTTCACTCTCTGGCATTCAGCCCCGATGGCAAGCGAATCGTGTCTGGCAGTATGGATAAAACAGTCAGAGTATGGAACGTAGATAGTGAAAAGGAATTGATGACCCTCCGCGGACATAACGGTACGGTTTGGTCTGTGGCGTTCAGTCCTGACGGCAAATGGATTGCCTCTGGTAGTTCTACGCTCAGGATTTGGGATGCACAGACCGGAGTTGAACTGTGGATATATGAGAACAACACATCCTCCATCTCGTTCAGCCCAGACAGCAAGCGGGTTGCTTCGGCCAGTTGGGATGGGGGTATCAAGCTCTGGGATATAGCAACTGGTAAACTCAAAGCTTCTTACGGACAACATGAGGAAGTGAGCTGTTTGGCTTTCAGCCCGGATGGTAGCCGTATCATCTCAGGTGGAAGAGATGGTGTTGTCAAAGTAAGGGATTCTGCCAGTGGCGCTGAGCTGGCAACGATGCGAGGTCATAATGGATGGATCGCTCACGTAGCATTCAGTCCTGATGGGAGAAGGGCTGTCTCCTGTGCTCATAATGACAATACTGTCAAGATTTGGGATGCACAGTTCGGAACTGAACTGAGGGTACTCCATGGACACGAGTGGAGCCTAACCTCCGCCTTATTCAGCCCAGATGGTAGTCGGATTGTATCGAGTAGTTGGGATTCAACAATCAAAGTATGGGATGCGTACGTTGACTTCAACCAAATGCTGCTGCACAGGCACAAGAGCATCGTGACTGGTCTTGCATTCACACCTGATGGGAAGCAGCTTGTCTCTGGGAGCCTGGACGGGACTACTAAGATCTGGGATGTTGCCAGTGGGGTGGAAAAACTCACTCTTCACAAATATGAAGGTCCGGTTGGGCGCTTGGCGATCAGCCCTGACGGAAAGCGGATGGCTTTTGGTCTTAGGGACAAGACGATTAAGCTCTGCAATCTCGTAAGTGGAGAAGAACTAATAACCCTCCGAGGACATCAATCACCGGTCTATGGAATTACATTCAGTCCGGATGGGGGGCGCATAATATCAGCAGGCGGCCAGGACAAAACAGTCAGGGTATGGGACGCCGCGACCGGCGACGAAGAAATGATTCTCCGTGGGCATGACTATCAAGTGATGTCCGTCACGATCAGTCCAGACGGCCGATATATTGTGTCAGGTGATATATGGGGACAAATCAGAGTCTGGAATGCGAGGACCGGAAACGAGTTGATGACAATCCCTGCGGGCAATCACACTGTGCGTCAATTGGCCTTCAGTCCTGACGGCGAACGGATCGTTTCCGGTGATAACAACAGAACTATCAAGGTATGGAACCTGGCAACCGGCGAGGAACTATCGACGTTAAAGGGCCATAACGGTGCGGTAACCTCCGTTGTATTTAGCCGAGATGGTAAACGTGTCATTTCGGGTAGTATGGACGGTATGGTCAAAGTGTGGGATTGGGCAAGCGGTCAAGAATTGATGGTTATGTCCGGTAGTGCTGGCATCTTCGTAGGTGCTCTTAGCACGGATGGCCAAACCTTTGCCGCGGGTGGTACGGATGGAAGCATTATACTTCGACAGTGCAAGACACTTTCGGAGGAGCGGGAGCTTCGCCAGATAGCAGAAAGAGCACGGGCTGCTGTTGACCAGCTTCAACGTCAACATGCCTTCTATTATGAAGTTATTGACAAACTGAAAAGTGACACAACCCTTGAGGAATCGGTGCGTCGAGTTGCCTTACAGATTGCAAATGCCCGTCGCTGGGAGGACGGCGACAAGCTCAGGAAAGAAAGCCGGGAGGTTACCAATTCTCCAGATGCGGATACCGAGGCCTACCAGATAGCGCTGGAGAAGGCTGAATTAGCGAACCGTCTGGAACCGAATAACCCCTCTACACTCATCACGCTGGGCATAGCCCAGTATCGGGTGGGCGCATACGAAGATGCTCTTGAGAAACTGAGAAATGCTGAGAAAATGAGGGCCGACACTGGCAGAGAGGATGATCCAGTCAGTGTGGCTTTTATGGCAATGGCTTATAACAGGCTTGGCCGAGCTGAGGAGGCCGAATTCACTTTGGACAGGTTGCGGAGCCTGTTTGAGAAGGGACAATATGATAACGACCTTCGAGCACGAGACTCCTTAACTGAAGTGGAGAGGCTATTTGCCGGAGAGAATGTAGAGTTTGATACCGTCTGGGAGAACATCAAACTGGGAAAGCTCGATAACGCTGCGAAAGTCATAGAAGAGATGTTGTCAGCGAAAGATCCTAAGATGACCAAGCATTTGGAAGGAGTCATCAAATGGTTGGGGCGGGCGTACTATCGGCGGGGTAAAGACCGGCTGGATACTTACTCTGAGTATTCCGCAAAGATAGACGATTACGAGGCAGCAGCAAGTATTGATCCGAATCATGTCAAAGCGCTGAACGATCTCGCCTGGTTGAAGGCCACATGCCCAATAGATGAATGTCGCTCTGGCAAGGAGGCTGTCAAGCTAGCCACCAGAGCATGCGAGCTAACAGAATGGACAAACCACGAGTACGTTAGCACATTGGCTGCCGCGTATTCAGAAACTGGTGGCTTTAAGGCTGCTGTCAACTGGCAGAAGAAAGCGGTTGACCTGCTGCCCGAAAATTGCCCTCCCGAACTGGAAGCGAATTACCAATCCAGGCTCGAAGTCTACGAGTCTCGCAAGCCGTATCGCAAGGGTAGTCTCTGGAGTTTCTCAGATGGAGAACTGGTTGCCCACTGGACCTTTGACAGGGCCGAAGGCGACAAAGTCCCTGACTCTGCAGGGAAAAACTTATACGGCAGGCTCATGGGCGACGCGCGCATCGTGTCTGATCCGGAAAGAGGCAACGTTCTTAGCCTGGATGGCAAAGATGATTGCATGGTCTGTGAGAAAGAGTCATCAATGCACATTACTCACATTACTGCATCCGTCACCTGTTCTGTCTGGATGAAGGCTAAAATTCCTGAGGAAGGTTGGAGATTCCTGTTAGAGAACTGGTGGTGGCTCGGCTGCAGGCTGGACGAAAACAGCGCCGAGTTTGGAGGAGAATTCCCGAAAGGGGAACACGGCATCGCAGAGGTGTTTACGAGAGGAAGCGTAGACGTAAATGATGGGAAGTGGCATCATTTGGTTGGAGTACACGATGGAGCCAAAGTCTGTTTGTATGTCGACGGAATACTGGTCGATTTCGAGACTCGTGGAGGCAATATGGCAGTAGGGAACTTTCCAGTTTACATAGGGGGAGCGCCATACTGGAAACACCAGTGGAACGGCTTCATCGACGAAGTTCGTATCTATAGCTATGCCCTGACTCCAGAAGAAGTCAAGATGCTTTATGAAGGAAAGGAGCCGCCGAAGGAGAAGAGATCAGAATGATTAAAGGAATGGAACAAACTTTCTTTGATGTCTTTGTATGTAGGTCGTCAGCAAGAAGGAGACAAAGAGGCCTTTGATTCAGGAGACGATCTTAGCTCCGGTTGTCATTTTACTATTGTATTCTTTCCTTTCAAGAACTGTTTTTCTTTTCAACTCAGTCCGTTTGGCCAAGATTCTCTCTCGCCGGCCATAATAAACATCA
>CAYFQZ010000350.1:0-12146 GCA_964345305.1 uncultured Ignavibacteria bacterium
GTCGGCGTTTTCTGCTTGCTGTTGTGCTGGACCGCCTCCCAGGCACCCGCTCAGATGCCTGGAGATGTCAACGCAGACAGTCTGGTAGACATAGGCGATGTGATCTACGAACTCAACTACCTTTTCAAGAGCGGGCCGCCGCCTGTCTTCTATGAGTGCGCCGATCCGAATACAGATTGCACGATCGACGTGGCTGATGCGGTCTATCTCCTCAATTATCTTTTCAGGCAAGGCCCGGTCCCCGAGATTACGTATTGTGGCTGGAGTGAACCGATTAACCTTGGAGAGCCGATCAACAGCCGGGGATGGGAGGAGTCCTTTCGCATGACGCCTGACGGAAGAATGGCAGTTTTTGTTTCTAGCAGAGAAGGAACGCACGGCAATGGAGACATCTGGTACTGCTTCTGGGATAGCCTCTCGAGTTGTTGGTCAGAGCCGGTAAACTGCGGACTGAACGTAAACACGGTGATTGAAGACTTGGGGCCTTGTCTCTCTCCGGACGGCAAGAAGCTTTACTACGTGCAGTTCGAAAGGCCGGGAGGGTATGGTGGGTGGGACATATGGGTTTCGACCTGGGATAGTCTCAACGGCGAATGGGGGATACCCGAGAACCTTGGACCGACCATCAACACCGCTCGCTCCGAATGGGGCCCTTTTGTTTCTCCGAATGGCTCCAAGCTTTACTTCAGTGATTCTTGGGGCATACGGGTTTCGGAGTGGACTGGTTCCGACTGGGGTCCTCCGGTTCTGTTGGATACCACAGTCAACTGCGACCGAAACGAGAAGCACCCCAGCGTGACAGCCAACGACAGCACCTTGTACTTCACCAGGTGGGGAGGACCTAATCTTACCTATTATTTGTGTGTTTCTCACTGGACTGGTGAAGGATGGGGGTCTGCGGAACTCTTACCGCCTCACGTTAGTGACTCTGGAGGTGCAGGACAATCCTACATCACTCCTGATGGAATGAAGCTGTATTTCATTTCAGCCAGGACAGGTGGGCTGGGAGGTGGTGACATCTGGGTCTCCCAGAGGGTCTGGCTGACTCAAGGAAAGCGCTCTGCCAACGGAGAACGACCGGGCCGCGATAAGAACGAGAACTAGAATCTCGCTACTACCCACCTCGACTGCCCATTACCTCCGCCTCTAAGATGTCAAACTGTAGTTGCCCCATTCATGGGGCAGCTTTTCGCCCGATAAATCGGGCAACTACGGCCCCTGCCTGCGACCGTCCTGCGCGTCGATCGCCGAAGGGTTTGAATGTAGTTGCCCCATTTATGGGGCGGTTTGCAGGGGCCGCATTTCCGCCATAGGCGGACCTGCCTCTGGCGGGATGTGTCCACCCGCGGGCTCGATAAATCGAGCCCCTACAACAAGGGTCGGGCATGAGTTCCGACGTATAATTGGCGTAGAAACGCATCTGCCTGGGCAGTGTTCTCCGCTCTGCCCAGAAACCCACCGTAATATCTGCTGCGAAATGCGTTTATACTTAATGGATAAACCACAAAACTTAGAGTATCTGCGAGAAAGTTTTTGTTGACAACCGGCAGGTTTTATAATAAATTCACTCACAGTCAGGTAAGCGCTAACCTAGATGCCATGAATCGGACATAGTCTCAACCCTTTTTTTGGGGGTGGTGCTTTGAATTACGCGGTAATCCTAGCCGGCGGAAAAGGAGAAAGATTCTGGCCGCTTTCGAGAACCGAGCATCCCAAGCAGCTCTTGCACCTCATCTCGGGCAAGACCATGCTCCAGGAGACAATAGATCGGGTCAAGGATTTCATCCCCATAAAGAGAACCAAGGTCGTCACCGGAGAGAACATAAAGAGGGCCATCCTCAAACACGTGGATTATCTGAAAGACGAAAACCTGATCGTCGAACCGGACATGAAGAACACCTGCGCAGCCATCGGCCTGGCTGCGGTACATCTTCGAAGGCTGGACCAGGATGCCACCATGGTGGTTCTCTCCTCCGATCACATCATCAGACCCGAGGACAAGCTCGTGAATATCCTGGAGGTGGGAGCTCAGCTCGCCAGGGAGGGAGAGTATCTGATCACCATAGGCATCACGCCCAGCCGGGCCGAGACGGCATACGGGTACATTGAGCTGGCAGAGCTTTACAATACTTTCGACGGCATACTGGTCTACAACATAAAGGAGTTCAAAGAGAAACCTGACCGGCTCACGGCACAGCAGTATTATTACGACAGAAAGCACCTGTGGAACTCGGGGATGTTCATCTGGACGGTCCCCACAATTCTCCATGCCCTGGAGAAACACGTGCCGCAGATGTATTCCGAACTGGAGAGCTACTCCAAGCACCTGGGCACCAGGGACGAAGACGCGGCAAGAGAGGAGTTGTATCAGCGCTTGGAAAACATCTCCATAGATTTCGCTGTGCTGGAGAAGGCAGAAAACACCCTGGTCATAAAGGCTGACCTGGTATGGGACGACATTGGCTCGTGGCTGGCTTTGGACAGAATAAAGGAAAAGGACCGGGATCACAACGTGACCATCGGCCAAGCCCGCGCCATAAACACCTTCGAGACCACCATCGTTAATGATTCGCAGGGAATAATCGCCGCGCTGGGAGTCTCGGATCTGGTCATCGTGAAGACGGACGATATCGTCTTCGTAGCTCACAAGACCAAGGTCCACGAAGTAAGAGAGCTGCTATCTGAGCTTGCCAAGGACAAGGGTCTGGAGAAATACCTGTGAGAAAGCTTCGATTTTTCAGTTGCCTGCTTTTGTGCATCCTGCTTTCAGGCTGCGCTCACGTCCCCTGGCGAGCCCCTGAAGAGGATAACCGCACCCGGGGAGAGGAAGGAATCGATCCGTTGGCCTATCCGCAGGATCAGGTGATCGTTACTGAGGAACCCCCGCCCCGGGAGATGCCGAAAGACAAGCGCTTGAGCGAAGACCAGCAGATTATATTCAGGGAGTCGCCGGAAGCGGACAGTCTGTTCTCACACACGGTCTACCGGATCCAGTTTTTTGCCACGAAATACCCTGACGAGGCCTCCCGGGTGGCCGAGATGGTGTCGAGCCTGGTCTCCGAGAATACCTACATAGACTACAAAGCCCCTTACTATTGGGTAAGGGTGGGAGACTGCGAGACCAAGGAGGAGGCGGAACTGCTCCTGCGGAGCATAAAGCGGATCGGATACGAGGAGAGTTGGGTGGTGCAGGTGGAGGTAGAACCATAGGATGGTGCAAACAACAAAATACAGGGACGTAATTTGTTAATCAAAACCAAGGTGTTGCTGGTCCATCCGGACAAACCGGAAAGAAACATAACCGGTGAAGCCGCCAAGATCATTAAAACAGGTGGCATCGTCTCGTTTCCCACCGAAACCGTGTACGCGTTGGGTGCGGATGCCTACAATCAGGACATGGTGGCCAAGATCTATAGGATAAAGAGGCGCGACAGAGCCAAGCCCTTCTCGGTGTTCCTGAGGGGCACAGACGATGCAAGGAAGGTGGTTGATTTCGTAACGCCCGATGCCGAGAAGCTGATGGACAAGTTTTGGCCGGGACCTCTTACTCTGGTGTTCAAAAGCACCAACCCCAAACTGTCGCTGGTTCTCGCCGGAAGAGATAAATTGGGCATCCGGGTATCTCCCAGCAAACTGATCGCGCGGCTCTTGGAGGAAACCCGCGTTCCCCTCACTGCAACCAGCGCCAACATTTCCGGTAAGAAAAGCTGTGTGGCGGCAAACCGGGTGTTCTATTTCTTCAACGGAAGAGTAGAGCTGATTTTGGACGGAGGGAAGTCAAAGGTGTTCTTGCCCTCCACTGTGCTGGATGTCTCCGAAGAGGAAGTGTCGTTGATTCGACTGGGCCACATACCGGTGGATGTTATAAGGAAAGTGGTGCCAAAGATAAGGATTCCGGAGGAGGAGACTCCTGACTGCGCCGGCCAGGAGACTGTGAAGGTTGGCACATCTGCGGTCGACGCTCCAACGGAAAATGAACGACCACAAGCTCAAGGCGACGGTTAAATGAAGAGGTTTATAGCAAAATGGCTCAAGGCCATGAGGGCGCCGTTCTTCACCGCCAGCGTGGTTCCGGTTCTGGTGGGCACCGCCCTGGCCTGGAATATGACGGGCAGATTCAGCCTGTATAAGTTCATCCTGGTGCTTATAGGAGTGCCTCTTTTCAACGCCGGCACCAATCTGGCGAATGATTACTATGATCACAAAACGGGCAATGACGAGATAAACACCAGGATGACGCCATTTTCCGGAGGAAGCCGGGTGATACAGGAAGGCGTAGTTCCCCCCCGACAGATGCTAATTGGCTCGTTTTTGTTCTTCGGTCTTGGTTCCGTAATAGGGCTGTATCTGAATGCGGTAACGCCGGGCAATCTGATCCTGTATCTGGGAATCTTCGGGCTCCTGTCCGGCTTTTTCTACACGGCCGCTCCGGTCCTCATCGGATATCGGGGCATAGGCGAGTTTGTGGTCGGCTTGGATCTGGGAACCCTGGCCATATTGGGAACTTACTATGTCCAGGCCCACAGCCTGAGCTGGCCTGCGTTCTGGCTTTCGCTTCCCATCGGCTTTTTGGTGGCAGCCATTCTTTACATCAACCAGTTTCCGGACTATGATGCGGATAGGGCGGTGGGCAAAAAGCACCTGGTGGTCAGGCTGGGAAAGAGAAAGGCGGTCTACGGGTACTACTTGCTGATCCTGGCCTCATACGGGGTAATAGCCGGAAGCGTAGCGTTCAAGCTGGTCACGCCTTTTGCCCTGCTCTCCTTTTTGACCCTGCCCATTGCTTTAGGCGCCATCAAGATACTCAAATCCAACTTCGACAAGTTCGCCGAGCTGATCCCGGCTCAGGCTAAAACCGTCCAGACGCACCTTTTCACCGGTCTCCTTCTGTCCCTGGGACTGGTGGTGGGAAGGATGCTCTAGTATTCTCCGCTAATCGTCGTTCTCCGGAGGTCATCCTGAGCGAAAGCGAAGGATCTGAGTACGAGATTCTTATGCCGCCTGCGGCAGCCCTCACAATGACGCATACCATTGTCGTGCTGACCCCGCCTCCGGCGGGGTCAGCATCTGCTCTTGAGATTCTTCGTCCTTCGGTATGAACCGAACCGTTCGTACTTTCGGACTCGTAGTCACAGAGCAAGCGATCAGAACGAGAGGCGCGTCTTTTTCCATCCCCTCTACCTCAGGCTTCCACTGGTCTCGATCCGACTGAGTCTCCTCCAGAAACTATGGCATCAGCTTCGTATGAACCTTGATGGTGCCGAAAGGAGTTTGCCTGATTCAGAACGGGTGATTGCACATGGTCGATCTAGTCCTTCTTCATCCGCCCAGCGTTTACGACTTTCGCAAGCGCTCCATCATGTGGGGCCCGATAAGCGACGTGATACCGTCCACACCGGTCTTCGACATGTTTCCGCTGGGATTCGTCAGCCTGTCAAGTTACCTGAGCAGACAGGGCTTTGAGGTCCGAATCATCAACGTGGCCTATAAGATGCTGGCCGATCCTCTCTACGATGCAGAAGAGGAGATCAGGAAACTGAGGGCCTCTGCCTTTGGCATAGACCTGCACTGGCTTCCCCATGCGCAGGGAAGCCTGGAATTGGCCAGGCTGGTCAGGAAATATCATCCCAATGCCCCTATCATCTTCGGGGGATTGTCCTCCACCTACTTTCACCGAGAGCTGGTTACCTATCCTCAGGTAGACTTCGTGATAAGGGGGGATTCCACTGAACATCCGCTGGCGCGACTTCTCTCGGCGCTCGGCAGTGGCGGCCGATTGGCAGAAATACCCAATCTGACCTATAAGGAGAACGGAACGGTAAAGGTTAATCCGACCAGCTGGGTACCTCAGAACTTGAACCAGTACCCTCTGGACTACTCCCATATCATCAGATCGGTGGTGAGGCACAGAGATTTTTCCGGGGCAATTCCTTTTTACGGGTGGCACGAATACCCTATCACCGCAATTTTCACCTGCCGGGGCTGCAGTCATCACTGCGGCACCTGCGGCGGTTCGGAGGAATATTATAGAAATTTCTGCCAGCGGCGCAAGCCAGCCTATCGGGACGAGGAACTGGTAGCCATCGACGTGGCAGAGATCGCTCGATACTTCAAGGGGCCCATTTTCATACTGGGAGACATATTTCAGCCCGGTGAAGAATACGCGGATAAGCTCCTCAGACTGCTGCGGGAACAGAAACTGGATAATCACGTCGTCCTGGAGTTCTTTGACATCCCTCCTCTGGAGGCTCTGGAGGTGATCACAGCCTCCATTCCGCATCTGAACGTTCAACTGTCGCCCGAGACCCACGATCCGAATATAAGGGCCGCGTTCGGTCGTCCCTACGACAACCATCGGATGGAGCAGATGATCGAGCGGCTTCTCGATTTGGGATGCCACAAGTTCGACTTGTTCTTCATGATAGGTTTGCCCGGGCAAGACCGGCAATCGGTCATGAATACGGTTGACTATCTCGACCAACTGTTGGAAAGGTGCGGCCGGACAAAGAAACTCTTCCCCTACATCTCTCCTCTGGCTCCGTTTGTCGATCCCGGCAGCCGGGTCTTTGAGAATCCCGAAAGCCACGGCTACAAGGTCTTCTGTCGCACCCTGGAGGAACACAGGAGGGCCCTGCTCCAGCCAAGCTGGAAACAGATGCTAAACTATGAGACCGTCTGGATGACCAGAGATCAGATCGTGGACAGCACCTACGAGAGTGCCTTAAGGCTCAACCGGGTGAAGCTAAAGCATGCCCTGATTAAGCCCAAGACCTTCACCCGGATCGAAAGAAGGATAAGGCAGGCCCAGGCCGTCATCAGGGAGATCGATCAACAGTTGGCCGGAGCGGACGGAGTCGACAAACGGGGCGAACCCAGCAGACGCGATAACCCGGATGGTATCCTGAGAGCACTCAAAACCTCCACCATCTGCGACAAAGGCGAGCTCAGGTGGCCGGTGCGATTCCTCAGATTCAATCTGCGCAGAGGGTCTTTGAAGTTCCTGGCGCTCCTGAGGATAAAAAACATCCTCAGCTTGATACTGCGGGGCAGCAGTCTGTCGAGAGCGACGGACAAAGCATCCAAACCCGATTCAAGAGAGTCATAGTCAGTCCCAATACCCGAATTCTCTCCTTTCGTCTGGCACAGAGGCAGCGTGAAACCAGGTATCACCGTGCTTGCATTTGTGCCTCGATGGACTATATTATTTGAGTTGTATGCCTGGCAACCTATTTCAGGCCCCTTTTCTAAGGAGGAGAGAAAACCATGAGCAGTTATCCTGTCAATTTGAGCGTGGACTATCCGGAGAAGTCGTCACGGCTTCTGGTCTTGGCCAGAGCTTTGCTGGGCTGGCTCTATGTCGGTGTACCGCACGGCCTATTCATCCTCGCCTATTCAATCGCAGCTTTTTTCCTTGCCATCCTTTCATATCTGGCTATATTGATAGTCGGACATTTTCCATTGAGCTGGTTTGACTTTTTGATCAGGTACAGCCGGTATGTCAACCGCGTTGTGGCCTATTGTCTCTGTATGACAGACAAATACCCGCCCTTCAGCGGGAGGAGACTACCCAGAGAGTTTCGTCAAGACTCCGACAGACGCAAACCGAGAGTGGGAGGTGGTCAGAGATGAAACAGACCTTGGTTTTGGTGATGGTGATAGCGCTTGCGCTTTTCACTTTCAATTGTACCAAGAAAACCACAACCAACAATTACTACTATGATTCAGATGCCCAGGGAGGTGCAATCGTGGGGGTAGTCTATCCCCCCGAATCGCAGGCTACGGTGACGGCATACATGGGTATTCCGATTGCCTCGACTGAGATCGATTCTGTCGGTTACTTCAGACTCTCGGGGTTGCCTGCGGGGACCTACTGGCTGTTGGTGCAGGCAAACCAGTATAACGACCACAAAACCAAGTCGAATCTATACGTCACGGAGGGGGCCGCCACTGTTGTGGATACCATACACCTTTCATCCATTCACGATCTCATCGATTGGGTCTCCCCTTATGATGGACAGGCGGACGTAAGTGTCCACTCCTCCATCAGGTTCAGCTTCCGGAGACCGATGGACCAGGAGAGCTTCGAGTCTGCATTTCACATTCAGCCGGTCACACAGGGCTATTTCAGTTGGATTGGTACTTTTCCACCTGGCTGGGCTTACGAGGCCTTGTTCGACCCCAGGGGGCCTTTGGCGACCAATACTCTGTATCAGGTTACCATTGGTGAAACCGCATCAGACACTTCCGGGGTAAGCTTATCTGAGCCCTACGTTTTTTCTTTCGCAACTGAACCGGTCAAGGTGCAGAATACCAGCCCTGAGCATAACCAGACGTGGGTTGCTCCTATTCTCGAGGTACGCGTGATTTTCAACACAAACATGGATTTCCAATCGGTACAGGAGGCCTTTAAGATGGTGGACTCCGATCTGAACGAAGTGACGGGAAGCTTCGCCTGGGTTAGCAGCCAGTATCTCAGGTTCACGCCCGGCGTCGCTCTGGTCACCAGTGAGACTTACGCCGTCACCATCGGCGCCACTGCATCTGATCTCAGCGGCTCGAAGCTGCCGGAGGCGTATTCCTTTTCCTTCAGCACACAGCCGGTACTGATCTCCTCCACCTCGCCCCCGGACAAGTCCATTTCGGTCTCTACTAAGGTGGTCGTTCGAATTCGCTTCAACACCGACATGGACATGGAATCGGTTGAGTCCGCGTTCCTGTTGGAGGACTCAGAATCGAGCCAGGTGGCAGGAGAATTCAGCTGGCAGTATCCCTCAACAGTGTATTTCGAGCCAAGCTCAGAACTGGCCCCCGATGAGACTTACACCGTGACTATCGGCACCTGGGCGAAAGACATGTACGGACGGGCTCTGGGCGATCCTTTCTCGTTCTGGTTCAAGACCGCGCCCGAGTAAGCAAGAGTCAAGAACGTTACCCTTACCTTTCCCGTTCAAACGGGCCCGTTAGCCGCAGATCCGGTGTCCCCGCATCAATCCGCCCCAAGAGAGCCGACCCTTTTTGGTGTTGACACCCGAAATACCGACGTATATATTCGGAAGAGTCACGCATACTCTCGAAGTCGAGCTTAGCCCTGCTACATCTATGATAAAACTGGGCCGTAAGCCGATCTTAGTTATTGGGAAGGCGACATATTTTGAGAGGAAGTCAAAATAGAGATGGCCAAACGTGATTACTATGAGGTGCTGGGCTTAAGCCGGGGCGCCACAGAAGAGGACATCAAGAGGGCGTACCGGAAGCTGGCGCTTCAGTATCATCCCGACAAGAACCCCGGCAGCAAAGAGGCGGAGGAGAACTTCAAGGAAGCCACCGAAGCATATGAGGTCCTCAAGGACCCGCAGAAGAGGTCTACTTATGACCAGTTCGGACACGCGGGCCTCTCCGGCGCAGGCGGTTTCCAGGGATTTGATTTCTCCACCTTCAATCTCTCCGACGCCCTGCGCGCTTTCATGCGGGATTTCGGTGGTTTCGGCAGCGTGTTCGACGACTTCTTCGGCGCAGCCACCGGGACCCGTCGAGGCTTCCGGAAGGGACAGGATCTGCAGGTGAGACTGAAACTCACCTTGGAGGAAATCGCCACCGGCACCGAAAAAAAGATCAAGCTGAAGAAGCTTCAGAAGTGTGATGAGTGCGAGGGAACCGGTGCGGCCAAAGGCAGCAGCAAGAACACCTGTCCCAAATGCCAGGGCGCCGGTCAGATAAGGAGAGTCTCCCGGTCGCTTTTCGGACAGTTCGTCAACGTAACCACCTGTGATTACTGCAACGGGGAAGGCAGGATCATAGATACGCCCTGCACCGAGTGCCGCGGAGACGGTAGAGTGAAGGGTACCAGCACCATCTCCGTCAAGATTCCAGCCGGCGTGACAACCGGTAACTACATCCAGATGCGCGGCGCAGGAAACATCGGACCCAGGGGAGGACCAGCCGGAGACGTGATCGTACTTATCGAAGAGGCGGAGCACCCCGACTTCCTCAGACGGGGGGACGACGTTGTACACGAGACCTTGATCAGCTTCACCCAGGCCGCCTTGGGCGATGAGATTCCGGTGCCAACCTTAGATGGCAGGGTGGATCTGAAGATTCCGCCCGGAACGCAGTCGGGAAAGATATTCAAATTGAAAGGCAAGGGAATCCCCCGCCTGCATGGCTACGGCAAAGGGGACGAGCTGGTCAGAGTTCTGGTTTGGATTCCCACGCGTTTGAGCTCAGAAGAGAAGAAGCTCTTAAAGGAGCTGGCCGCCAAAGAGAACTTCAAACCGCCTGAGGGAGACAAGACTTTCTTCGACAGATTGAGGGAAACCTTGGGGCTTTAGGTGGGCGCGATTCTCTGTCAACAAACCATCAAACCAAGACTCGTCATTCCGTTGAAACTATCAGTCTCTTCAAGAATAACCTCGAAGGAGTTCACTCAGGTCAAAATCGTCATACCCGAAGCAATTGCAGATCAGGTAAGCAGCTTTCTCATCGATCTCGGGTCACAGGGGGTATGGTTGGAGCCGAGGCGCGGGAATATTGCGGTGATCGGTTACCTGTCTGGAAAAGCAGATAGAAAGGCTGCAAGGGAATCGGCTCTTCGTTACCTGGATGAACTGAGAAAGCTCGGATTTCAGGTGGGCCAAGCAAAGGTTGATCTGCAAAGGATAGAAGTAAAGGACTGGTCAGAGGAGTGGAAGAAGAGCTTCAAGCCCATCTTCGTGACAGATGACATCGTGATCCTTCCCGAATGGGACAAATCCGACTTTCATGGCAAGATTACCACTCGAATCAAACCGGGGATGGCCTTCGGAACAGGCGGTCACGCCACCACCCAGCTTTGCATCCGCGCCCTGAGCAGATTCGTCAAACGAGGGGACAGAGTCATTGACCTAGGCTGCGGATCGGGGGTACTCAGCATCGTATCCGTCAAATTGGGAGCGGCTTATGCACTCGGCCTGGACATTGACCAGGACGCAATCTGCAATGCGGAAGAGAACCTTGCTCTCAACGACGTGGAACATGTCGTCGAGCTCAGGCAGGGAACCGCAAATGCCGGCATGGCTCAGTGTCCGTTCGACCTGGCGGTCGCCAACATAAACAGGCTAGAGATAGTCGAGTCCTACGACAAGATCGCGCCTCTGGTACGAGACGGTGGAACCTTGATCTTCTCCGGCATCCTTGATGGGGAAGAAGGCTACATGTCGGATTTCTTCAAAAGACAAGAACTGAATGGGATAGAAGTCACGCGTCAGGATGAATGGCTATGCTTTGTTGGAAGGAAGTAGTCACACAACCTCACCCCCTAATCCCCCTCTCCACAAAGTGGAGAGGGGGACACAGGGGGAGAGGTCGAATCAGCGTCCCATTTGCGACACATGATCACGAATTTCTATACGAGCCCTGACAAGATTGCGAAAGAAACCTTAACCATCGAAGGCCAAGAGGCCAGGCACGTCCTGTCGGTGTTGCGCCGCGGCGCCGGCGACGTCATCGACGCGGTGGATGGCCGCGGCACGAAATATCGAGTTGAAATCGAAGAAATCTCTCGTAACTTCTTGCAGGGAAAGATCCTTTCGCGCACCTGTAGGGAAAACGAACCCGATTGCCACGTCACTCTTGCCCAGGCTGTCTGCCGGCAGGAGAGAATGGATTTTCTGATCGAGAAGGCAACCGAGATCGGAGTCAGCTCCATCATTCCCATCCTCACGGAGAGAGGCCTGATCAAGGCAGGCGAACTATCAAGACAGAACAGAAAACTGGATCGATGGAGAAGACTGGCCACCGCCGCCATGAAACAGTCTCTCAGGACCGTGCTTCCCGATATACAGGATATAGTGAGATTCGAACAACTGCTGGCGAAATTGGAATCCTTCGACCTTTGTCTGATTGCCAGCCCGGGCAAGCAGTCGAAAAGTCTCAAAGAATGCGGACAGCTCAGGAAGGGACTGAAAAGAGTTCTCCTGATTGTGGGCCCGGAGGCCGGCTTTACCGACGATGAGCTCACCAGAGCCAAAGGGCAGGGGGCCATTCCCGTAGGTTTGGGCTCCAGAAGGCTCCGCACCGAGACCGCGGGTGTGGTCTTCTCCTCTCTGGTCTTGCACCTTCTGGGCGACCTCGAGTAGGAATGTTCTCCCCCAAGCGAGAATGCAAGGGCG
>CAYFQZ010000351.1:0-1821 GCA_964345305.1 uncultured Ignavibacteria bacterium
GACCCTCTTCTCCTGACCTGGCATCATGAAATGAATAAGGATTCTGTGGGCTGCACACGCCAGGCTCGTCTGAACGTAAAATCAGCGACCTCCGCTCGGCGGAGTTGATAGCCCGAAAGAACCGGTCGTTTTTCAGCTCTTGGGGCCTCGAAAGGGGGTCTGTTGCGACGGCGTTCTTCCAATTCACAGTGTCAGAACGAGTTTCGGCAGCAGAAGCTCTAGAATCCAAACGACATTGGCATTTCATTTGCAATGAATCCTCAGGTGGACCAATCAATACACGGGATTTTAACAGCTCTCTCAGCGAAAATCGGCGGTTTGGGAAAGAGCTGAGGCATTTATTCATGCCTGCAGTGAATTCAGTGGTCAACCGGGGACTAACAACCCGGAGGCGATCCTCCTATGAACAGATAGTTTATAAGATACATCACATCAGCAACATCGACGGCGTCATCACAGTTGATGTCGCCTGCGGCCACAGGATCAGGGCTAGTTCCGCCAATGAAAAGGTAGTTTATCAAATACATGACATCGGCCACATCGATCTGCCCATCGCCGTTGGCGTCTCCCGGAGCGAAAAGATGGGGGGCAAGAAGCTCCTGGGCAGCCTGTAGTACCAATTTGGTGCTCTCACTTTGAACGAAAACCGCCACTCCCATCTGCTCTGGCTGCCACAGAGAATCGAATTCAAGACTCCTGATAACCTCGACGGAATCTCCCACAGAATGGATGATCAAATCCTCTGTGGGTAGAATATCACGTACGACGTAATGATGACCGCCAACGTCATTCTCATAAAGCACGAAATAGGCTTTGAGGCCTGCCTCCGAGAAAGTGTCGACCACTCTGATCTTGGCAGATGCCTGGTCCGCGGCGATTTCTAGCTCTATGTGTAGCGGACTAGGCACACTAATCCTCTCGGTGATGTGGCTTCGGTAGATTTCGTAGACCTGTGAAGTTGCTCCGACCACGTTGACTACCCCATCGAACCACATGTTGGGAACCTCGAAGCCCTCCGGAACATACCACTGCGCTCGGGCCTCGCCCTCAGGAATGGCCAGCTCGTCTTCAAAATGATACTCCAGCACAACCAAGCTGTCGGGGCCAAATTCCTGGGCAAGGGAGTCTATGGCGGCGGAAGCCCATGAGCAAAAGTAACACCAGGTCGCCCCGAACAGTTCGGCCAGAACTGTTCTCTGCTCAGGGGGAGAGGGAGCCAGCAAAGACTCTATAATCATTGTCATCGTGCCTGGATCGTATTCTGTGTTGGCATATTGCAGAGTCCCCTGTTGGTCAACGATAAAGTCTCTGGGATAAGGCGACTGGCCCCCGGGAAGGTTGTAATCGCCGTACACACCGCTTACATCGTGGAGAACGGGAAACGTTATACCCTGATCCTGGATGAAGCTTTGAAGATCAGGTATGCTCTGATTGGATATTCCCAGAACCATAAAATCCTGGTCTTGAAACTCCTGCCAGATACTCAACTCCATATCCGCAAACTGCGGAGCGCAGACCGGTCACCAGGTGACGAAGAAGGAGATGACGACCACCTTTCCCAAAAACTCACTCAGTGTTATGTCGCCGAAGCCGTTGACCGAAGAGAGCGTGAAATCGGGCGCCACCTCTCCTGCCTCAACGCCCCAGGGAGTATTTCCCCTGAGCTTGACCGAAGCCACCGTCTCATCCGGATCGTCCGACTCAAGGTTGAGGGTAGCCTGTGCGTCTTCGTCAGTGGCGCAGTAGGCCATAGTTCCCTCCAACTGCTCGCCGGGTGCGATCACCATTTCCGGAAGAAAAAAGCTGAAATCTGGATCGTCT
>CAYFQZ010000352.1:0-14427 GCA_964345305.1 uncultured Ignavibacteria bacterium
ACCCAACATTGAGTCTATTTGGAGAGAAGTAGTGAATCAGAGCGTGACCAAGAAACTTTCTTTTCTAGACCGCTACCTGACCCTGTGGATTTTCCTGGCCATGGCTGCGGGCGTCTGGCTGGGCTACTTTGTTCCCCAGGTAGAAGGATTCATCGGGCTCTTTCAGGTGGACACCACGAACATCCCTATCGCCGTGGGACTGATTCTGATGATGTATCCGCCGTTGGCCAAGGTACGATACGAGGAGTTGGGAGACGTATTCCGCAATTGGAGAGTTCTGGGCCTGTCGCTGATACAGAACTGGGTGGTCGGTCCCATCCTGATGTTCTTCTTGGCCATACTTTTTCTCTCTGGGCACCCTGAGTACATGGTTGGTTTGATCATGATCGGGCTGGCCCGCTGTATTGCCATGGTGATCGTGTGGAATGACTTGGCTCACGGAGACACCGAGTATGCGGCGGGGCTGGTGGCATTCAACAGCATCTTCCAGGTTTTCTTCTACAGTGTTTATGCCTATATCTTTATCACGGTGCTGCCTCCGCTATTCGGGCTCAAAGGCAGTGTGGTCGACGTTACCATCGGCCAGATTGCCAAAAGCGTTTTCATCTACCTGGGCATTCCCTTCATCGCCGGAATCATCACCCGCTTCACCCTGGTGACTGCCAAGGGCAAGGAGTGGTATCATTCGCGTTTCATACCCAAGATCAGCCCCATCACCCTGATTGCTCTGCTTTTCACCATCGTGGTGATGTTCAGCCTGAAAGGCGAGCTGATCGTGCAGATTCCGCTGGACGTTATCCGTGTAGCCATACCTCTGTTGATATACTTCGTAGTTATGTTCCTGGTGTCGTTTCTTATGGGGTGGAAGATCGGGGCAGGCTACGCCAAGACCACTACTTTGTCTTTCACAGCGGCAAGCAACAATTTCGAGTTGGCCATTGCGGTAGCGGTTGCCGTTTTCGGAATTCACTCGGGTGTCGCCTTTGCCGCTGTAATCGGACCTCTGGTAGAGGTCCCGGTCCTGATAAGCCTGGTTAACGTCGCATTCTGGCTCAGGCGGCGGCTGTTCGCCCAGGAGATCAGAGTAGAGTTGTCAAGAGCATCGTGATTACGCGGAACCACTGAATGGGGAAAAGAGATGAAAGTTTCAGCGACGTTAAATGACAGGATCGTGAATTCGAGGATGTTGCCGATTTGCCTGTGCTTTCTCTGCCTTTTCGCCCTGGGCGCAGACTGTAACACAGAGGAGGCGAAGACCCCTGAGCAGATCGAAACTGCTGCGGAGAAAGATACAAGGTCGCATTCTGCAAAGGATTCAGTGCCGGACTTCGACAGTCTGTACGTGATCCATTTCCACCCGATCGTTCAATGCTCCTGCTGCATTAACGTGGGGAACTTCTCCAGGAAAGGATTGGAGAAATACTATGCTAAAGCTTTCAAGGACGGCCGCATCATTTTCAAGGAGTGCAACATAGACGAGGACACTCTGACTGCCAAGCAATACGGCATATTCGGCTCTGCCCTGGGTTTCAGCAAGTTTCCGAAGGGGAAAGAAGAGTTTAAAGAGATAGAATCCGTGTGGGAATTCTGCGAGGACGAAAAGAAGTTTCTGGCGTGTTTCAGAAAGGAGCTGGATCGTTTCTTGCCTGGAGCAAAGGCAGACACGGCCGAGGCGACAATGCCGCAGAAGACAGATAAGCCGAAAGAAGGACCTTAACCCTCGGTCAGTTATAAGATGAGGGTGCGGTGCAAAACCTGATATTGCCAGGACTAAGGAGATGCTGAAGATTGAGGTCCTAGGCCCCGGTTGTCCCAAGTGTGACAACACCTACGATAAGGTAAGGCAGGCGCTGAACGATCTTCAGATGGAAGTTGAGCTGGTTAAGATAACCGACGTCTTTCAGATCATGGATCGGGGAGTGAACCTGACCCCCGCTCTGATCATAGATGGGAAAGTGGTGCTGGAGGGCAGGGTGCCTACAGTTGAGCAGATAACCGAGATTCTCCGGGAGCAAAGCCGCGGCGGAAGCCACCGAACCACGGGATCGGGTGACAAGTGAAGACAAAGGTTATACTCATAGAAGGAAAACAGATCGGCATCGTGGGGCTGGAGGAGGTTTTCGAGGAGTTTCATCAGGCAGGGAAAAAGCCTGACGAAGGCTTAAAAGATCAACTCCTGAGTCGCCTGAAAGAACACAACTACATTCCCTCCGCCAAGGAAAGCGCTTACGGCTCGGCTTTACTGGACGAATATGAGAAATTCCTAGACCGGAAAGAAAGAGACGCCGAGACGGAGAGAAAGGATTTGGGCACCTGGCAGGGTATTCCCAGAGAAGAGATACCCTGGTATCCAACCATTCAGGCGGAGTTGTGTGACGCCTGCAATATCTGCCTGGAGTTCTGTTCCTTCGGAGTTTATGAGTATGACGAGAGGGCCAACAAAGTGAGAGTGGAGAATCCTTTTAACTGCCAGGTGGGATGCAGCATGTGCGCGCTGAAATGCAAACCCAAAGCCATACTGTTCCCACCTCTGACCATCCTGGAAACGTTTAGAAAGAGATAGTGCAGCAGACAGC
This sequence comes from uncultured Ignavibacteria bacterium, assembly GCA_964345305.1. GTDB lineage: Bacteria > Zixibacteria > MSB-5A5 > MSB-5A5 > SM1-73 > SM23-73-3. The sequence goes on from CAYFQZ010000352.1 coordinate 2,577, forward strand.
GGCAAGAGTTGGACAGAACAGACCAACGGAGGCAGAGAATTGAAACCCAAACTGAGTGTGTTGACCGCAGGAGTTTTAATCACGACAGGAATTGCATTCGTTCTGATCGCCGGTTGCTCCGATCAAGCGCAGGAGAAAACAAAAGCCCAGGCGGATGTCGGAAGTCAGCAGGCAGCCAAACTGCCCATGCTGGTCGATCTGGGAAAGGGAACCTGTGTTGCGTGCAAGAAGATGAAGCCGATCCTGGAGGAGTTGACGAAAGAATACGAAGGCAGGGCAATCGTTAAGTTCATAGATCTGAGGTACGAGCCCCATGCGGCCAGGCAATACAGGGTCAGGCTGATTCCTACGCAGATATTCTATGACGCAGAGGGCAACGAGGTTTACCGGCACCAGGGATTCATGGATAAGAAGTCCATAGAGATGAAGTTCGCAGAGATGGGAGTACGTTAAAACAAACGTTTAGATACAATGTCATCGCGAGGACCCGTAGGGCACAAAGCAATCCTTAGAGATTGCCTCGGTCCTTACAATCGCTCGCAATGACAATGGGAGATTCTTCCAAGCACTTTCTATAATTATGGAATCGATACTAGCTAACGTTTCGGACGTCATAAACAATTCTCCTGGGCTGGCTTATCTGGCAGTTTTTGTGGGAGGACTGCTTTCTGCCTCCAGCCCCTGTGTGCTGGCGATAATTCCTCTGGTGATCGGATTTGTGGGCGGCTATTCGGAAGGAAACAAGAAGAAGGCGGTCATCTACGCGGTTGTGTTTGCTTTGGGGCTTTCCATCACTTTCACCATATTGGGTGCAATAGCTTCTCTTGTAGGGGGACTGTTTGGGGACGTGGGGAAGTTCTGGTACTACCTCGCCGCGGCTGTCGCCATTGTCATGGGGCTTTACCTCATTGGAGTGCTTCGCTTCAAAATCCCTCAGCCGGTCACGCTGAAGACTAAGCACAAGGGCATCATCGGAGCTTTTCTCTTGGGCCTTTTGTTCGGTGCGGTCTCCTCTCCCTGTGCTACGCCGGTTCTGGCGGTCATCCTGGCTTTCGTCGCCACCAAGGCGAAAGTGATCTATGGGACATCCCTGCTTTTCGTGTATGCGGTTGGTCACTGCGCGTTGATAATTCTGGCGGGCATATTTACGGGCTTGGTGGAAAGTTACGCCAAGTCCAAAGGGGTGAGTAATTTCTCGGCTCTGACCAAGAAGATCAGCGGGGTTCTGATTTTTTTAGCGGGCTTGTATATTTTGTTCATTAACATATAACGACCATCATCACCTGCTGCGAGATTTGATGCACATGCCCAATGAATTTTCAAATATGCTTTCAAAAATCGACAACCTCCCAACCACCGAACAACTCTCGCCGTCAGGTGCATGAGTTTGTTCACCCGTAACAGCAATCTTTGACTATATACACTAAACATCTGCACGGCTCCGAAGTATGGAAGACCAGCAACCTAGAGAATGCTGCTGCAGAGCCCTGATTCACCACACTGTCCTGCAATCCAACCGCCAGGAAGCCCCATGTTCGTAAAAGCTCATCCTTCTCGTCCCCCAAATCACTCCAGAATCCGGCAAAGCTTCCTGCTCTTTTCCAATAGTGCGAATCTGTCACCTTCAAATATCTCCAGAATCTGCTCCTGAATCTTCTTGTTGTTTACATCGCCAGTGATAACCGCAAGCTTCTTTTCTGATTGTGTGGCAATCACCTGTTCAGCGTCTCCGGAAACAAGAATGTGTTCATCCCTGGTAACGCAGATTATCTGTTGCTGGGTTTTGAGTTTGCGCATTCTTGGGACCAGCATTTCAGTTATTGATCTGACATCCAGGTATTGCTCAGGCTCGTCGATGATTAACGGACCGAATGCTCCCTGATTCATGAGTAACACCATGATAGCAGCGTTCTTCTCGCCAGTACCAAGTTTCGCCAAGGCCTTGTATTTGGATTTTACCAGTACGGAGATGGTGGCTTTGTCAAAGAAATCCTGCTCATTTGTGCCCTGCCATTTTCCCTTTCTTATCTTCACCCTGAATAGGTTCTTTCCGTATTTTTCAAGCGCTGGCTCCACATGCTTTTTCCTCTCATCAAACAACCGCCTGCAGGCTTTGACCAGTCGGTTCATGTCGGATGCACAGTTTTCAAAGCCCTTACTTTTGACTTTCTCCAAACACCTGTTACGGTCATCTATGTATGATTGGATCTTCTTGCTCGCAAAAATATGCCTATCCAAGAAGTCCATAAGGTCCGTACTCTGAGAGAATAGCTCTTCTATGGTTTCATGATTGTACTTCCGAGGCAATGCCACGTCTGGCTTGGCCGGAGCAAGGGCAAATGAGCCGTTGGTACACTTGAAAATGTTAGGGGGATTGCCCTTTGCGTCCCGGCTATAGCAGAATACATTCGAGCCCTCTGCAATGAAGACAGTTACGGAATACTTCTTCTTGATCAATTCCTTTTCTTCGTCTTTCTTTTCATCCTCGAATCTATCCAGCCCGTAAAGGATTAAGTCTACGATGGTCGATTTGTAAGTTCGCCTCTTGCCGATTATACAGTTCAGGTTCGGATTGAAAGCAATATAGCTCCATTTCTTCCCTTTGCTGAATGCAATGCCGATGATTCTTGTTTTCTCTTCGTCCGGATTGTAATCGCTTTGCATGCGTATCCTTGTTTCAGGGTCTTCCAAGGCATTCTTGAGAGACCAGAAACCGGGTTCGCCCATTCTGATATATGTGAAACGTTTTCCAATTTCTGGAATCGAATGGCCGTCGGAATTTTGGATATATGCAATGGGAGACCTGTTCTTGTCCCTCAGACCTTCGAAATAGTCCTTCACAGATTTCTTCCCCATCTTCTTCCTGGCAGGAGTGGTATCTTTCACGACTTCAACAACATTCAAGCGAGGATGATTCAGTAACTTGTTGAAAACATTGGAAGGTTCCTTGTAAACTGCAAGCATTGCCTTCTTGCCTCCGTCTATATGGGCAGGTATGACAATGCAGCTGGTGCTGAGATCTTCCATGTATTGGAGCACATCGAAAAGGCTCGACATGCCGGTGGCTCTGTAGTCCCCGTATTCTTTAAGAGAGAATTTGCAGTCCTGTAGCAGGAAGTTGATTCTGTGTGTGGTGTAGGCCGCGGGCTCCTCTTCCTTTGAATCAAGGATTACCAGCATGTGAAGGTCATCAGTGCTTATCTCGACACCTGGAAGAACGCATAGGCCCCGGCCTTTGGCTTTGTCCTTTAATAACTGATGCCAGGTATTTGTTAAATCTTCAGGATGGGTGTTGCTTGGCGAATTGTGGTCAGTGACTGCAATTAATCTTATTCCTTTCTCTATCACTCCGTCCACAATCTTCTCTGCCAGTAGTTTTGCAGATTTCAGGCTTCTGGGAATATCTGCCATATCGAATTTGAAATTGTATTTGGTTTTTGCCTGAGCATCACCTGATGCAGGGGTGTGCACATGTAGGTCCACTTTTACAAATTCAGCTCCGGAATTCTGCTTGAGAATCTCTTGGTAATTCTTGCTAATGGTAGATTTCGTGATTGTCATCTTGCCCTCCCTCCTATTGCCTGAACAAATGACAGTTCCTCATATACTTCAACTCGTCAGCCAGCTATTGTTATACAGTCTGCATAACACTTGTCCCAACATTCTCGCGAATCATCGTAACCTCTTTAAGTCCAGGCTCTTGCGACGTCGGCTGCCCTGTTCCTAGCCGGGGTTATGCAGCTTGTAAGTCAGGAGCCCCGGGCACGTGCCGGATATTGGTGTCAAGTGCTTACTGCACCCTGCCTTGTATCTTACCTTTCGGATTGCATCTTGCTTCAGACAGAGAAAACAGGTGGGGATGAAGCGAGAGGGAAATACCCGTCCTGTAACTCCTCCATGTTTTGGGCGGATTGCCACAAGAGACTATCCACAAGGACTTCAAAGCGCATCCCCGAAGGGCCGTCGCATAACGGGACTGCGAAGGCCAGCAAGCTCGCAGTCGACGACCTTGGTGAAAACTGTGGTCGTCTTGACGTCTTCTGCTCGAGCAAATCCTGCACTGTTTCAAAATCGTAACCGCATTACAGCTGATCAGCCACAGACGATTGTCGGATCGCATCGCGGCTGGGATGCTTGATCACAGCCATCGTCCTTATGGTGTGAGTAGCCCCATCGCATCTCATGATCTCTCTAGCTTGTATTCGGATTACTTCTAGATAAATCCCTGCTGATTTCCCGAGTTTTCCCAGCCTCAATAAAGGCATTCCCCCCGTTCTCACGTGGACCGTCCGACTGGAATTGCCTCCTCCATCAAAATTACCCCGGTTCCCGGCTTTTTGTCAAGGACTTTTTTCCAACTTGTCGCATCTCTCCTTCGCCCTCCTTCCTCGCCAAATGCCACATTCAGACTAAACTGGTTGCGCTCATGTTTGACCAAAAGCAGTTTTCTTTTTGGAGCGGTGTCGTCTCCGCGCGCCCTGCCGATGTGAGCGGTGATGTTAGCGTTTGTTGCCAGCACAGCCAAGATAGTCTATGGCTCGTCTTTGCTCTTCGCTTACGCCGTGGGACGTTGTGCATTGATAATGTTGGCAGGCATGTTTGCCGGCTTCGTGGAAAGTTACGCCAAGTCCAAAGTTGTCAGCAACTTTTCCGCTCTGACCAAGAAGATCAGCGGGGTTCTGATCTTCCTCGGGGGACTTTATATTCTCTATCTCAACGTATAGTCATGGGCTCTTGCGTCCGCTCACTTCTTCTGACTCTGTCGACTGCGCTGTCTCTGGGGAATAATCTTCTCCAGACCAACCTTCTGGCGGTATCTCATGTGCGAGGAGCCTGACAGGATTGGGTGCAAAAGAGGCATGGTGAGCAACTAGTCGCGGTTTCCGTGGATCAGAGTAGAGGCGGTTGTTGAGACGTTTTTTTGTAGGTGCTCAATTCATTGAGCTAAACAGGCCCGATGAATCGGGCAACTACGGGCGGGAGCGATTGAGAAGGAGCCGATTTTTCGGAAAGTCTGTAGTCGCTCAATTTATTGAGCTAAAGCGTCCGATGACCAGACGTTCAGACGGGGGGTCTGCCGTCCAGTCCGGGAATCGGGCAGCTACGACCGTGCCCGTCAACGCTGAGCACTGACGGGCACGAAAGACCGGTGCGTCTCAACAGGGGAAGCGGATAGATTTAGTATTCGCGGAAATATTCGGACCGGTAGTCTTTGATATCGGCCTTTTCCTTCACCTGGGCAAACCAGTCCTGATATGTCTGGCCCTGCTTGTTCTGCAAAACCACATAGGAAAGGGAATCCTTCATCGCAGCGAAGACGCTATCGTCTATTGCCGATCTGGAGACGAGCTGCACTATGAAAGAGCCCTGATTAGTCTTCACCGGCTGAGAGATCTGGTCCGGTTCGGTCAGAGAAAAGGCAGTACCGATCAGCTCGGGAGGATTCCCCAGCTGGGGGATGTAGCCATTGCGAGCGAACTGGTCGGTCTCCCCAAACTTTGCCTCGTTCTCCTCGGCCGCCTTTTTGAGGCTTTTGCCGGCATCGATCTGGGCAAATATCTCTGTGGCCTTATCAAGGGCCATGGAATCTGCTTTGGATTTGATTATCCTTTGCCTGACAATCTGCTGGACCTCCTCCAGAGGCGAAATTCCCGCCGGTCTTCTTTCCTTCACCTGCAAAACGTAGAATGCCTTGGCGGTCTCAAACACGTCGCTCACTTCGCCCGGCTCGTTCCCAAAGGCGAATTCGTCCATCTGGGGATTTGTGCCGATGTTTCTGATGGTTCCGCCCTGGGGGAACCATCCGGTCTCCATGATCTCCAGCTTCTGTTCCTCTGCCGCCTCGGAAAAGCTGGACTGGCCGACTTTATCCAGAAACTCGTCCGCCTGCTCCCTCAATTGCGTTATGGTTTCCTCAGAGGGTGACATCTGCAGGAGTATATGGCTGGCCTTCACTTCCTCTTCGTCGCCCTTGCCACGTTTGTCTTCCAGTTGGATCAGGTGCCAGCCGAATTGAGTCTTGACCGGGTCGGAGATCTCCCCGGGCTTCAGGGCGAAGGCGGCCTCCTCGAACTCCGGGACCATGGCGCCTTTTCCGAACCAGCCCAGATCCCCTCCGTTCTCGGCCGAGGCGAAATCCTCGGAATAGTCCACGGCCACCTCTGCGAAGTCCTCCCCTTCCAGAACCTCATCTTTTATTTCCAGAAGCCTTTTGTTGATTTCCTCCTCATCCTCGGGACTGGATCGCTTTTCGAATTTCACATAGGCCAGGTTGGCGCTGGGGTCCACCTTGAATTCATCCCGATGCTCCTGATAATAGGCCTGCATCTCCTGGTCGCTGACCGGTATTCCCGTCTTCTGAAATTCATATGAGGGAACGTATACGTATTTGATCTTTACCTTCTCGTTTTCCTCCTCATAGAACTGCATCACCTCGTCATCGGTCACTCTCACCAGGCCTGCGATGGACTGCTGAAGTCGGCTCATTCTCAAATTCGGCCGGATCATGGCCTCCACCTGACCCCAGGGCACCCGGGGATCGGACAGGGCCTGCAGATATCTCTGATAATCGAATTCTCCCTCCGGAGTCAGGAAGGCGGGATTTTCCCTCAACTCAACCGGTGGATATCGTCTCATGTACTCATACACTTCCGCATCGGAGATCTCGATTCCTCTTCTTGCGGCCTCTTGTCTAAACAGGATTTCATTCACCAGGTTGTTGTAGACTTCGTCTCTTATTCGTAAGGCTGTCTCCTCGTCTACGTCTCCCTGCTCCTTCTCGGCCCCTCTGAGGGCCTGGTCATAGTAGTACTGGAACACGTAAAGCTCGATGTCTTCACCGTTTACGGTGGCGATGATGCCCTTGCGGCTCTGCTGCTTGGCGGAGAATTCCATACCCCAGGCAAAGATGATGGTTCCCACGAAGGCAACTATGACTATCCAGAGAATCTGCTTGGTCAGCTTTCGCATTGCTTTCATCATAAGCCATCAATCTCCTTCTTTGGTTTGCGACCTTTTCAATATACGATCAATTTACGATTAGGCAAGCCGTTTTTATGGCGGTGCGAGATCGAGAAAAGCAGTCTCACGTTCGCTGGCCGGGCCGGAACGACGCCCAGTGATGCGTGATTCTTCCATGGTTGTGCGCTTTCTGGACCAGGCCATGCTTTATCACTAGCGGAAGTCCTGCCGAAAAGGTCAAAGCAAAAGAACTCGACTGTGACTGTGCGTCAGAGGCGGTGCGGTATACAGCCGACTTAGAAGTAGAAAACGGATGCCGCCTGGTTGGCCAGCTCAAGAAAGATGTTGGGATAGATGCCGAAAAGTAGGACGCCGACAACGGAGATGATCAAAGCGGTTTTCAACGCTGCGCCGGTGGACAGGGACTCCTCCCGGGCTGCAGGCTGGAAATACATCTGCCTGACCACGCCCACATAGTAGTACAAGGAGATCACGCTGGTAAGAACTGCAACCACCACCAGCCAGAAGTATCCCTGTTCGATGGCGGCCGAGAAGAGATAGTACTTGCCCACGAACCCGGCCAGAGGCGGGATTCCCACCAAAGACAGCATGAAGACGGCCATCATGGCGGCCAGAGCAGGTGACCTACGGGAAAGACCGGCATAGTCTTTTATCTCGTCGCTGCCGGTGTTGTTGCTGAAGGCGATGGCCACGTTGAAGGCCCCCATATTGGCGAAAAGATAGACGAAGAGGTAGAAGGCAACCGATGATGCTCCTCTGGCAGTGGCGGCCACCACCCCCAGCATGATATATCCGATCTGGGCTATGCTGGAGTAAGCCAGCATCCTTTTGATGTTGGTTTGAAGCAGCGCGATGATATTGCCGATTATCATGGCCAGGCTGGCCAGAACCGCCATCAGCAAGATCCAGTCCACCTGGAAAATCAAGAACGAGTGGAAAAAGACCCGCAGGAAAGCGGCTATGCCGGCAGCCTTGGAGGCAACCGAAAGGAAAGCGGTAATGGGCGTGGGGGCACCCTCATAAACGTCCGGCACCCAAACGTGGAACGGAACCAGGGCCAGCTTGAATCCGAAACCGGCTATCATGAAGACGAAACCCAGTACCAGCCCGGGAGCGACGGCTGCACCGGACAGAAATCTGGCTATCAGGGCGGTCTTGACCTCTGTCAGGAAGGTGGTGCCCGAAAGGCCATAGATCAAGCTAATTCCGAAGAGCAGCAGGGCGGATGATACCCCACCCAGGATCAAGTACTTGAGGCCGGCCTCGCTGGATTTGAGCTCATCCTTGCGATAGGCCGCAAGGACGTACAGCGGGATGGTGGTCAGCTCCAGCGATACATATAAGGTCAGAAGCTCGCCGGCGGAGGCCAAGAACATCATTCCCACCATGGAGAAGAAAATCAAGCCGAAATACTCTCCCTTGTGCGAGGGAAGTCTCCTGGTGAACTCCACCGAAGCAGCTATGGTCAAAAATCCAGTCAGCAGGAACAGCAGGCTGAAGAAGGCGGAGAAGGAATCGGCCTTGAACATCCCTCCGAACAGATCGCCTTTGGGGGAAGTCAATGCCAGAATGATGGTGGCAGCAATGCCCAAAAGGGCGACGTATGACAGATTATGTTTCTTCTCTTTGGTGGCAAAGTCCAGGACGAAAAGAAGTATCGCCCATAAGAAGAGGAATACTTGAGGCACCAGCAGTTGATAGTTCATTTTCAGACCAGAGATTACGCTTTAATCTCGAACTTTGAGCTTTCTCTATCCGGTTACCAGGCGAACCACGTTTTCTACGGTTGCCCTGATCATGTTGACCAAGGGAGCAGGGAACACGCCGATTGCTATCATCAGAATGGCCAAGGGGGTCACCGTGAATATCTCCCTGCCGGATATCTCGGTTAGGCCCTCCCACTTGGTGTTGAACGTCCCCAGGAACATGGCCTGAATCATCCGCAAGAAGTATCCTGCGGTTATCACCACTCCGATGACGGCCAGGGGAACGATCACCTTGAACGCGGGATAGGCTCCCACGAATACCATGAACTCACTCACAAAACCCGACAGACCGGGAAGCCCTAGCGAGCCCAAACAGAACATCATCATGATGCCGGAATAAACCGGAAGCTTTATCCAGAGTCCGCCAAAGGCTCCAATCTCCCTGGTGTGAGCTCGCTCGTACAGAACTCCGACCAAAAGGAACAGCGCCCCGGTGATGAGTCCGTGAGAGACCATCTGAAACACGCAGCCGGACACGCCGGTCACGGTTATGGCGGCCATCCCCAGCATGCAGTAACCCATATGGCTTACCGAGGAGTAGGCGATCATCTTCTTTAAGTCCTTCTGGGCCATGCACACCAACGCTCCGTACACGATGTTTATCAAGGCCAGAATGGCTATGGGTACGGCGAAGTAGACGGCACCCTGGGGAAACATGGGATAACTGATTCTCAGGAATCCGTAGGTTCCCATCTTCAACAGAATCCCGGCAAGGATGACCGAAACCGCGGTGGGCGCGTCCACGTGGGCGTCCGGCAACCAGGTGTGGAATGGGAAGATCGGGACCTTAACCGCAAATGCTATATAGAAGGCGACGAAGGCCAGAAGCTGAAAGCCCCGGGCAAGTCCCGGCGCCTCTTCGATCAAGACCATCATGTTCAGGGTGTGCGGTTCCACGGTGAAATACAGTGCCAGAATGCCAACCAGCATAAACAGGGACCCGAACAGGGTGTATAGAAAGAACTTTATGGCTGAATACTCTCTTCTTCCATGTCCCCAGATTCCGATCAAAAAGTACATGGGGACTAAAACGACCTCCCAGAATATGTAGAAGAGGAAGAAGTCTAAAGCCGCAAAGACCCCCATCATCCCCACCTCCAGAAGAAGGAGGAAGGCGAAATACTGCTTCACCCGCTCCTTGATGTCGCCAAACGAGTAAATGACCGATACGAAGCCCAGAAGCGCCGTCAAGAACAGCATGGGGACCGAGAGCCCGTCCGCACCCAGATAGTAGGTTATCCCGAGATCGGGGATCCAGTCGTACTTCTCCACGAACTGGAGCTGGGACGTGGAGCCGTCGTATCTGGCAAGAAGAATAAACGACAGAACCAGGGGGATGAAGGAGAACAAAGCTGCAAGAAACCGCGCCGCGCTCTCCTGTTCTCTTCTCAAAAGCAAAATGAGAATCATCCCCAAAAACGGGGTGAAGATCATCAGAGTCAGAATTGGAAAGTTCATGAGGTCTTTGCTCCTTCTTTATTCGCTCATTTGGAATGACCTGAAATTCAGCCAATCACGATCTAGACTTGTTCGCTTCGCGCATAAGAACTTAACTCAGTTTGAATATGATAATCAAAACCAGCCCGAAAAAGATAATGAAGGCATAATTCTGCAACTGTCCGGTTTGAATCCTTCTCAGCCCAGATCCTGCGCCTCTGGTGACGTAGGCAATCCCATTGACCGCCCCGTCAACGATGCGGCTGTCGAACCACTCCTTCACATCCGAGAGGAAGACGGTGAAATTGCCCACCCCGTTCACCAGCCAATCCACCACGCCCACGTCCAGCCTGGTGAACAGGAAATCACACAGTTTCAGGATGGGATTCACAATGATGGCGTGATACAATTCGTCGAAGTAATACTTGTTGTAGAGCACCTTGTATATAAAGGAGAACTTCTGCTTCAGTCTGTCGGGAGAGATGGAACCTTTGTAGTACATGGCATAGGCGAAGTAGATGCCGGTGAGAGCCACCACGGTGGAGATGATCATCAGCAGAAAGTTGGGTTCGACGTGATGAGGCTCGTGGTGAAATACAAAGGAAGAGAAGCCGTGCCTAAGCCAGGGTATCCCCACCCAACCGGCAAAGATGGAGAGGAAGGCCAGAATCATCAAGGGGATGGTCATCACCTTGGGCGACTCGTGCGCATGGTCGAACCGCTCCTGATCCCGCGGTTTGCCGAAAAAGGTGACAAAACAGAGCCGGAACATGTAGAAGGAGGTCATCCCTGCCACCAGGGTCCCTACGATCAGGAATATGGGATTGTGGTAATGGCTGGCCACCGCCAGTATCTCGTCTTTGCTCCAGAATCCCGAGAGGGGAAAGATTCCCGATATGGAGAGGGAGGCGATGATGAAGGTCACCGCGGTGATCTTCATCTTGCGGTAAAGACCCCCCATATCCCAGATGTCGTTGCTGTGCACGGCATGAATCACGCTTCCCGCGCCCAGAAACAGGAGGGCCTTGAAGAAGGCATGGGTGTATAGATGGAAAGTGCCCGCCGTATACCCGCCCAATCCCAGGACCATTATCATGTAGCCCAGCTGGCTTATGGTGGAATAGGCCAGCACCCGCTTGATGTCGTTTTGAACCAGTCCTATGGAGGCGGCCAGAAACGCGGTGAAGCACCCGATGCATGCCACCACCACTGCGGCGTTTTCGGCTGCCATATATATGGTCATGGTTCGGGCCACCAGATAGACCCCGGCTGCCACCATGGTAGCAGCGTGAATCAGGGCGGATACCGGGGTAGGGCCCTCCATGGCGTCTGGAAGCCATACATGAAGCGGAAACTGGGCTGATTTGCCCACTGCCCCGGCGAAAAGGAAGATGGCACCAAGGGTCAAAAGACCGAAAGGAATGTGCCCCGCCTCCACCGCGTGAAACATCTCCCGGAAGTTGAAGGTCCCGGCGGCGGTGGTCAGAATCAAAATGCCGACTATGAATCCCAAATCGCCCGTGCGGGTGGTGATGAATGCCTTCTTGCCCGCATCAGCCGCTATCTTCTTCTCGAACCAGAAGCCGATCAACAGATAGGAGGTTAAGCCTACCAATTCCCAGAAGATGAATATTCCCACGAAGTTGTTGGCCAGCACCAACCCCAGC
>CAYFQZ010000353.1:0-11386 GCA_964345305.1 uncultured Ignavibacteria bacterium
CTGGGGGAAGCGGGCTACGATTTCTCTGGTTTTGCCGCTCCCATCATGCATATCACCGGCTGGTATGACTACATCTATCCCAACGTGCTTCAAACCTACGACTCAATCGCCACTAAGACCGCCGATCCACCCATGCAGCACCTGGTCGTAGGGCCCTGGGCTCATAACGACGTGATGAACGGTGTCACCAAGGTGGGTGATGAGGACTTCGGCCCTTCCGCCGAGATGGACCGGGAATGGGTGCTGGCTCAGGCTCGGCGTTGGTTCGACCATACCCTGGCGCTGAGGCCGATCGACGACGGCTTCTGGTCCGCCAAGCCCGTGCGGATCTTCGTGATGGGAGACAACGAGTGGATGGAGTTTGAAACCTGGCCGCCGGAAGATGTCGAATACCAGACCTGGTACATCGACTGCACCGATCGGGCAAACAGTGTGGAGGGCTCGGGCACCCTGTCCCTGGAAAAACCGTCTGGGGCCAAGTACGATTTCTTCGTCTTCGATCCCAACGATCCGGTTCCCACCGTGGGCGGGGCCAATTCTCACTTCTTTCCGGAAAACCTGGGTCCCAAAGATCAGTCGTCGGTTGAACAAAGGAAGGATGTGCTTGTGTATACATCCGAGCCTACGGACAAGAACTTTCTGATTATCGGACCCATCCGCACGATTCTGTATGCGGGAACTGAAGCATGGGACACGGACTTCACCGCCAAGCTGGTGGTGGTGCGCCCCGACGGTTACGTGCGAAACATAGAGGACGGAATCATCAGGGGAAGATACGCGCACCCCACAGCCGACACACTTCCCGTGTTCGTTCCGGGGAAGGTCTTCCGGTTCGACATAGACTGCGGAGCCACCGCGCTGCGCGTAAACAGAGGCGATCGGCTGCGCCTGGAAATCTCGAGCAGCAATTTCCCCAAGTACGACCGCAATCCCAACACCGGTGTTGATCCATTCGAAGCGGTGGAGTTTGCCAAGGCACGCCAGACCATATTCCACTATCCGGATTTCCCCACCTGCGTGGTGATACCGGTGCTGAGACGAAGAACACCGGGATTGGGCTCAATATCCCGCTGAAGCGGAAGAAATGCCGTTGGTTTGCTGGCTAAAGATTTGTAGGGGCTCGATTCCCGGACGGGGGCGTCTGCCAATCGAGCCCGCGGCTGTTAAAGCCCCGCCAAAGGCGGCGGGTCGCATAAATGCGACCCCTACAGCTGCTCTATCTGCTGCGATGCATCGGTATTGGGAAATGCCGATGCAATCTTCCTTCTGGCTTCGGGAATTCCTATTCCCGAAGCATCAGAAACTGCTCTATCTGCTCGCAGCAATGTATTCGTCCACTATCTCTTCCAGCAAATCCAAAGGCAGGCTGCCATTCTCCAACACCGTCATGTGAAATTCCTTGAGATCGAATTTCGGTCCTAGCTCCTGCTTGGCTTTCTCGCGCAGCTCCATAATCTTCAACCTTCCTATGGTATATGAGCAGGCCTGCCCTGGCCACACGATATATCGGTCGACCTCGTTGGGCGAGCTCCAGCCTAAGTTGTCTTGCATGTACTGCAAGGCCGATTCCTTGGACCATTTCTGGGAGTGAATACCCGCGTCCAGCACCACCCGCACCGCCCGGAAAAGCTGTGAATTCAGCTCCTCTACGCGGGCATAGATATCGGGCAGCCAGCCCAACTCCATTGCCAGGCTCTGCACATACATGGCCCACCCTTCCGCGAAACCGGTTATGAAGAACAGGTTCTTGAACATCCGGCCCTGGGTCAATTCCTGCTGAACTGCGAACTGATAGTGGTGTCCGGGAACGGTCTCGTGATAGAGCAAAGAAGGCATGGCGGGCTTGGGCATGGTATATCCCATGTTGACGTGAAAGGTGGCCTTTCTCTTTCCATCGAAGGATGCCGGCTCATAATAGGTCAAACCGGTCTGCTCCCTGTGTTCGGGGACAGGCTCCACCGTCACCGGGGTCTTGGTCATGTAACTGAACGCTTCGGGCAAACGCTCCAGCGCACCCTCCAGCAGGGTCCGATAGTCCTGCAGAACCATCTTCCTTCTCTTTTCCCCTTCAGGGTAGTTGAACTTATCCTCGAGCTCAGGGGTGCTCCAGGTGGATCGGTATTGGCTCATCCGCTCCCCAAAGGTCTCCTCATCGGCAATCCCCAGCGAATCCAAAAGAAGCGCGCGCTCCTGCTGAAGTCGCTTCACCTCCTTTATCCCCAATTGAAAAGCCTCCTCCGGCGTTATGGACGACGAGGTATGGTACTTGAGGGAATATGCGTAATAGTTCTTTCCGTTCGGCAGCTTCCACACACCGGCCAGGCTGTCAGCTTCTTGTGCCGATAGTCTCAACCTCATGATGAAGTCGTCGTAAGCCGGATAGATTTTCCCGCTGATGGCGGACTCGGCCCTGTCGCACAAAACCCGGACGGTGCCGGAATCGACATCTGCCAGGGCTGTGAGTTTGTCCTTGAAGTCGGCATATAGGAGATTCTTCTTCGGCTCTGCTTCTCTGAAGCCCTGCATGTCTGCAATCACCCTGTCGACTATGAAGACCGGCGGCCGAATTCCCTTTTTCTCCTGAAGGTCAATTCTCTCCTTTGTCTGCTGAAGCCGGACCGGGATTTTCTCCAGACGCTCCAGGTAATCCTGGGCATCCTGCAGATCACTGATCTGGTGGTATGCTGTCATCAGATTTGTCAGAACGCCATGAACCCCGAAGAGATGGTCGATGAAATACTTGTGGTTTGCGAACTTCTCGCCTTCAAGCTGTATCTTGAAAAACCAACTCAGTATCCCGGCATCGATTCCCTGGGATTTGGGGATCCTGCCCAAGTCGATTTTCTGCAGCCGGTCCAGGCATCGTCTGGCCAGATCGAAATTGGCCTGCAGACCGGCATCAGAGACATCGTTGAGGGCGGCCCGGTCGAAGTCATAGCCGCTGCCTCTGGGTAACCCCATTTGGGAAGCCTCCTCGGGATTCAGCATGATGTATTCCCGGAAATAGTCATCGAAGAGTTTGTCGATCTCGGCCGTTTCCTGATTTGCCGTAGGTTGACAAACGAGCAAGCCGGCAACAGCCCACAGCAGGAAGAGCAGAAACATCTCTTTCATAACCTCTCCTTTTCCGGACGCCGTATACGTCGTTTACCGAACACGCCTTAGGTCTGTGTGCTCCTGGCCCGGTTGGCATTCGTGAAGCCGGGCCTCCCGTCTCCACCAGATATGTATACGGAGCTTGAGCTGACAAAGGTTCCTGCCAAGTCCGCGCGGGCAACAACCGATCAGAAGCTCCGGGCTCCCATCCTGCGACCGTCCATGCCCATGTGCTTTTTTTGGAACCCGCAATAGCACCCTCCGTAAACAAGGGTGTAAGAAAGGGTGAGTCTGATATACGGCTTCGCTTGATCGCTGCTGTTTTCAGGCAAGAGATTACCAATCAGTGGAAGATAAGGGGAGGATACGGGTTTGGTGCCTGTGAGGAAGGCTAACCATAAAGCGAAAGGGTGCGAAAAATGAAAACCGTCCTCACTATTGCGAAAGTGCCCTCCCTTCAGATGATTGTCGTTGGCCTGCTACTTTTCGGTTCGCTCGCCTTTGCTACGGAATCGTTCCAACCGGTGTTTCGGCCCACACTTCAAGTTGAAAAGGCAGCCGGGGCAATACACATTGATGGCGACCTGGGCGACCCGGGGTGGAAAACTGCCGGTCGCGCCTCCAATTTCGTTGAACGCTCACCCGGAGACAATACCGAGCCCGAGGTCCAGACGGAAGCATTCATCACCTACGACGACAACCACCTGTATGTGGGTTTCGTGTGTCATGACGATCCGGCTTCAATACGCGCCACCATGTGCCAGCGCGATCGTTTCAACGGTGATGACGCCGTTTGTCTGCTAATCGACAGCTATGGCGATGCGGCCTGGGCCTACGAGTTCTATGTTAATCCATATGGAATCCAGAAAGACTATCTCTGGACCGGCGTGGGGGGCGAAGGTCACGGACAGGAGGACGTGGGATATGACTTGATATGGGAGTCGGCTGCCCGGATCACTACCTTTGGCTATCAGGTGGAGATGGCCATCCCGTTTGCCAGCCTGCGCTTTCCTAACCAGGACGTACAGACCTGGAGGGTGGATTTCTGGCGCAACCGACCCCGAGAGAGTTACAAGCAGTACTCCTGGTCGGCTCGAGATCGAAACGAGCAATGCTGGCCCTGCCAGTGGGGAACCGTGGAAGGAATCAGCAACGTGCACCCGGGGAAAGGGATCGAGATTCTGCCCACCATCGTGGCCTATCAGTCGGGCAACCTGCATCATTTCGGGGAGCCGGACGCACGTTTTCGTAACCAGAATCCTGACGGAGAATTCTCCTTGGGTGGAAAGTACTCTGTCTCATCCGACGTTACCATCGAGGCGGCCATCAATCCCGACTTCAGCCAGATAGAGTCCGACGCTGCCCAGATCGACGTCAACTCCACCATTGCCCTTTTCTATCCTGAGAGACGACCATTCTTCCAGGAGGGCAGCGACATCTTCCGTACTCTGTTTAACTCCTTCTACAGCCGTATGATCAATGATCCGCAACTGGCCGTCAAGCTCACAGGACGGATGGGGCGAAGCTCCGTGGGGTTCTTGACAGCGCGCGACGAGAACACCCCTTACATGATCCCGCTGGCCGAACGGACACTCGTTTTCAACTCCGGCAAGAGCACGGTCAACGTCCTGAGGGGCTCACGAGCATTCGGCGATAATTCCATGGTCGGGTTCATATTGAGCGATCGCCGCTCCGAGGGAGGCGGCTCGGGCACAGTAGCGGCCCTTGACGGGAGCGTACGGCTTTCCAGGAATTACAGCATTGACGGTCAGTACATCGCCAGCCACACCGCAGAGCCAGACGATACGCTGCTGACTTCGGATTTCGGGGACATCCTGTTTGACGGCGGAAAACACACAGCCGCCTTTGACGGTGAGTCGTACTACGGCAGCGCATTCATCACCAGACTGAATCGCCGGGCGCGAAGCTGGAACTTCTTTGTTGATTACAATCAAGTGAGCCCGTCCTATCGCACCGAAACCGGCTACGATCCTTGGGTTGACTACAGAAACCTTACCGTATGGACCGGCTACAACATATATCCGAAAAGCGGGATTTTCGAGAGAATAACTCCGCAATCGCACATCTTCAGAAGGTGGAATTTCGATGGGGTGAGAAAGACGGAGGAGAACAATCTGGGCATCAACGGCAGGATCAATGTTGCCCAGACGTATTTCAACGTGTCTTTTTCAAGAAACTACGAGTTCTGGGGAGGAGCGGAATTCGACGATCTCTGGACCATACACTTCGACCTGGGCAGCCGCCCCAGCGATCAATTCGGATATGATCTTGGCTTCTCCCGCGGGAGGAGCGTGGCGCGCTATGCACTGGTTACGGGTGACGAGACGTCATTGTATGCATCCCTCATCTTCAAGCCGGTCAACAGGCTGGTGATTGAGCCGACCTTGAATTTTTCCCAGAGTCACAGGATCGATACGGGAGAGAGTATCTTCTACGGATATATCACCAGGACAAGAATCCAGTATCAAGCCAATCGAGAGCTGTCCGTTCGACTTGTGTTGCAGTATAACGACTTCGGCAAGACCTGGGAGGTGGATCCGCTTCTGACCTATCGTATCGGTTCGTTTTCGGTGTTCTACGTGGGATCGACTTACGACTATGGTAACCTGATTACCGATTCCCCGGTAGAGCGACGATGGAAAATGACCTCGCGCCAGTTTTTCATGAAGCTTCAGTATCTGTTTCGAACCTAAAACGTATTTGTTCGTGGCAAGGCTGTTTTATTGTTGATGGAAAGGTTGGGCCTGGCGAGGGGATTTGGCTACTTGTTGATGTGAACCGGCAGGTCAGGAGCCCGAGGCTCCTGGCTTGCTGCTGTACTACGCGCTGGATTTCATTTCCTTGAGAAACAACAGCCGAAAAGAATGATGTGATAAATACAAGGCGAACGCAGCCCTGAACGGGATAGCCTAGCCGGTGGGAGGCCCTATGAACTTCGATCTCACCGAAGAACAGAAACAGATACGAGATACAGTAAGGGAGTTCACCTCCAACCACGTGGCCCCCTTCGATGCCCGGATGGATCGGGAGAATCGAATCGATGAAGAGATCCTCAGAAAGATGGCCGAACAGGGAATCTGGGGGTTAATCGCTGAAAAGGAGTATGGGGGAGCGGGCACGGATGCCGTCTCGGCAGCAATCTGTATGGAAGAGATAGCCAGGGGAAGCGGCAGCATCGCCTTCACCCTGGATGCTCACTGGCTCTGCCTGGACACCATTCAGCGATTCGGCAATCATGAACAAAAGGCCAAATATCTGCCGGGGCTCTGTTCGGGTGAAGCAGTAGGAGCTTTCTCGTGGACCGAACCGGTGGCTGGCTCAGACGCCGCCGCCATTCAAGCGACCGCCGAGAGGAAAGGGGGCGTCTACGTCCTGAACGGCAACAAGTGCTTTGTGACCAACGGTGGCCTGGCCAAAACCTATCTGGTTGGAGCCAGGACCGACCCCCAAGCCGGCAGGAAGGGCTTCTCCTTATTCATCCTGGAGAATGATACCAAGGGATTCGAAATCGGCGAAAAGGAAGACAAGATGGGACTTCGTGGTTCTCATACCACAAGACTATCTCTACAGGATGCAGAAGTCCCGGCTGACAAACTGTTGGGCCAGGAAGGCGATGGGTTGAGGAACTCTTTGAGTGCGTTCAGCGATGGGCGCATCTGGGTCGGCGCCATCAGCGTGGGCAACGCCACCGCGGCCATGCAGGCGGCGCTTCAGTATTCTCAGGAGCGGACCGCCTTTGGTAAGCCTTTGGCAGCGCAACAAGCCGTTCAGTTTATGCTCGCCGACATGGACACGGAGATATCTGCTGCCCGCTGGATGGTCTACCACGCGGCCTTCCTCAAAGACCAGGGCCGGCCATATCAGAGAGAGGCGGCACAGGCCAAGTTCTTCGCCGCAGAAGTAGCCATGAGAGTATGCAAGAACGCCATCCAGATCCACGGCGGCGTCGGTTATACCAAGGAGTTCCCGGTCGAGCGCTACTTCAGGGACGCCAAACTCAATGAGATCGGCGAGGGAGCGTCCGAGGTGCTGAGGGTTTTGGTTGCCAGGGATTTGTTGAGATGAGGCTGCGGCTCCGGCGCACCGGGATTCTGGGATTTCCCGCGGAATTTGAGTCATCGACAGATTACTCTTTGTAAGATACACAAACTGATTAGCGAGGAGGTCGTTTCATGAGCAAGACCAAAGCTGTTGTCTTGGCCCTGCTTCTTTTTTGTCTGTTCACCAACTTTGGCCAAGCAGACATAAGTGACCCTTACGAGATCCTCCAGAAGCACTATGAGGCTGTTGGAGGCATAGAGAGGATCAAAGCGCAAGAGACCAAGCATTTCCAGGGTACCATTGAGATCGAGGGTACCGGCTTTGGAGGGACCTTCGAGGAATGGAGCCAGCGTCCGATCAAGAGCCGCCAGGACGTTGACCTGACGGTCTTCAAACTCACGGAGGGTGATAATGGCGAGTTCTCCTGGAGAGTAGATCAGAACGGGAGGCTCCAGATCAAGCGGGACGAAAAGTCGCTGAAGGAGCGGCAAATCAAAACCCTGCTGGCCGAGTTCGACCACCTGAACAGGGAATCTCCGAACTTTGATCTGGCTTTTGCGGGGATAGACAAGGTTGGCCAAACAGATTGTTACGTTGTCGAGATGACCAACAGCATTAACAAAGACGTCGCCACCAGCTACTATGATAAGTCAGACTTTCGCCTTCTGAAAACAGTGCTCAAGAAATCGGATGGGGAGATGCACACCCTCTTCTCCGATTACCGCGAGGTAGACGGCGTGCTGGTGGCCTTCCGGGAGGAGACGACGGAGTATCCCACCAAGATGAAACAGATCATGCAGATCACCAACTTGGAGACGAACGTGCCGATTGACCCATCCGTCTTCGAACCGCCCGCGGAGCAGGCTACCGACTTTAGTTTCGCCAGCGGTTACAGCGCCGAGAACATTCCTTTCAGGTTCATTGAAGATCACATATTCTTCGAGGTTATGATCAGAGGCGAAAAGAGCCTGTGGGCGCTTGATTCGGGCGCCGGCGTAACTGTTCTGGAAAGTGGGTTTGCCGAAAAGCTGGGTCTTGAACTCCTGGGCACTCTTAAAGGAAAGGGGGCGGGCAGCGTGGTGGAAGCTTCGTTCACCAATCTACCGGCCTTCAGTCTACCGGGAATAGAGTTTGGCGAACAGAAGGTGGCAGTGATCGAGCTGGGCTGGCTCTTCTCTGAATGGATGGATCTGGAAGTGGCGGGACTTCTTGGGTTCGACTTTGCCTCGAGGTTTGTGACCAAAATCGACTACGCCAACGAGTTGATATCGTTCTACCATCCTGATCATTTCGAGTACAAGGGACCCGGCGTCGTTCTCAATGCTCCGGTCTCGCAGTCGAACAGTTTTCATCTGCCGGTAACCATCGACGGCATATACGGAGGCCTGTGGAACCTCGATACAGGTGCAGGCGGAATGTGGTTTCATTATCCCTTCGCCGAAAAGCACGGCTTTATTGACCGTCCCGGCGTCTACGGAATGAGTGCCGGCGCCGGCGGCTCCGGCAGGCACCTTAACGTTCAGTTCAAGACCATGGAGTTCGCCGGTTGGACCATCGAGGATCCAATCATCTCCATCCCGCTGGGCAAAGGAGAGGGTGCGTTCGCCAACGAGGCGCTCACGGGAAACATCGGCAACTCCCTTCTGCGGCACTTCGTTATTTACTTGGATTACGCCCACGAGAAGGTCATCGTGGAAAAGGGAGAGGAGTTCGGCAAAGCCTTCCCTCGCAACAACAGCGGCCTGCAGATCAAGAAAAGACAGGATGGCGATCTGGAAGTCATGTTCGTACCTGAGGGGACACCGGCCTTCAAGGCAGGCTTTCAGGCCGGCGATATCATCAGGTCGATCAATGGCATTGACGCCAAATACCTGGGAGGATTGCTCTCAGTTAAGGAGATGCTGCGAGAAGAGCCCGGAACCAAGTACGAGATAGAGGTGATCCGGGAGGGCAAGTCCAAGAAGATGAAGTTGGTGCTGAAGGACCTTTTCCAGAGCTAGGGCTTACAAGGCTCGGTTGTGGCCTTCTGTGGCGCAGAGACCCTGGCGGTCTCCAGGCCGGTCCGACACCACTCAACAAAGGTCCCGGGAACACCATTCCCCGGTGCAACCCGAGCCGGCTGCAAGACGCCTGCCATTTTTGGAGACTTTTGATCTTCCTGCGGCCCCTTAAGCAAGATGGTGCGCGTGCATTCACCCGCGTGTTGCGTATTAAAGATGATGGAAACGGTGAGTCAAGGTAAGTAACGGAGGAGAAACACGATGAGAAGAGCACTGGCCATCGGAATCGTCTTTGTGCTGCTTGGCTGTTCTGCATCCGCAGAGGAGGGATTCGAAGGAAGGCCCATCACAAACAACCTGTGGATGCATACGGGATACACTCTGAACAGAGCGGAGTTTACGGTGGGAATCGGTTCCGTCGGATTCGGGATAACTGATCATGTTCAGGTCGGAACCAATGTTCTGTTGTACTTGTTTCAATACTACAACGCAAGTGCGAAAGCAAGTCTGGTCAAATCCCCAGCCACGGCCATCGGCACCGGAATTGAGTGGGGCCACTTCAATTTAGATGTCCTGGGCGTCGAGGCATCCTTTACCTCTCTCTCCCCCTATTTTGTTTATACCCGAACCGTAGGAACAAACACAAAGTTGCATCTTCAAGCACAATACAGCTATTTCTCCGGTGAGTCAGACATCGAAGACGCTGAGGCGAAATCGACGTCTGCGGGTACGTCTGTGTCTGCAGGCCTGGAATACAGTTTCTCCCAGAAAACGAAGTTCCTCGCAGAGGGAGGTTACGACGTTACCTTCGAGGGATTTCGACTTGGTGGGGGCGTGCTCTTTGGATGGGAGAAATTCAGATTGAAACTTGGCGTGGGCTACTACAATCCTGAGGGGGTGAATGAAGGCTTCACCCTGCCTGTCATAGGCCTTTGGTGGAGATTCGTGGGATAGGATCAAGAACCAGAAGGCAAATCCGGGCAAGGACCTGTTTTGGCCCCGACTGCCGTATGTTTGTATCCCGCGGCACGAAAATGGAGGCTGGATTCTCCCACCTTCCGACTTATGACTTCGGTCCGCGGCCTGGCTCTGGTTTTTCCAAGTCGAAGTAATCTACGTGGCTTCATTGCGTTAGCAAGAGCTATGCGATACGTGCCAGACCCTGCCTGATTCCAATCAAGCACAGGCAGAGGAGTCTTTAGCTCCAATTGAACCTCAAATCTCAAGCTGGAGGCATGAAATAATGAGGGTCAATACCATTTTTCTTCTCCGGCCCTTTTTCAGGGCGTGCTCTCTTTTGGCCGTTGGCCTGCTGGCCATGCCGCTTCCACTTGCTCAAGCGTCGGTACCGCCTCTCATTAACTATCAGGGGAAGTTGACCTCGAGCAACGGCGGATGCCTAAACGACACCGTGCAGATGATCTTTGCCATCTATCCCGATACCCTAGGCTCACCTGCCGACTGGAGCGAGACGCAGACAGGGATAGTCGTAAAAGATGGAATCTTCAACGTTCTACTGGGGAGCGCGGATTCATTGCCGGCTTCGGTCTTCGACGGCGGCATCAAGTTCCTGGGCGTTCAGGTGGAATCCGATCCAGAGATGAGACCTCTAAGGCCGATCGTCACCTCGCCCTACGCATTCCACTCCCAGACTGCCGATACCGCGGTGTATGCCAGGGCTGGCCCCGGCGTGTCGGACGATGACTGGCTGATTTCGGATGATGACGTTTATCGTCTCGCCGGCACCGTGGGCATCGGCGAGATGCCCCAGGATAGCTGCAAGCTCCTCGTCCAGTCCGACTCCACGCTGGGGCAGTACGCGGTGTATGCCAAAGGCTGGAAGGGTGTCAAAGCCATCTCCACAGCCTGGGAGGGAACCGGCATATACAGCGAAGGCGGCCACATGGGAATTTACGGACAGGGATACATAGGAGTTTTTGGCCACGGGTTCTTCGGCGGCTATTTCGAAGGCAAGACCTATTTCGATGGAAACGTGGGAATCGGAATCACGGCGCCGGAGCATGAACTGGACGTCGAGGGCTATGTGCAGGCACATGGCTACTATACCGGCGACATCATCTTCCAGAAGGACAAGGAGAGGTTGTGGAGGATGTTCGAAGACGAGAAGGGTCTGTACCTGGAGAACCTGAAGAGCGGTAAGGTCTACCGTTTCCTGCTGCAAGAGGTAGAAGACGAATAGGAGCATAGCGGAAGTCGAACAAGCACGC